>NZ_JSZN01000070.1:0-692 GCF_000801975.1 Burkholderia sp. A9
CCTGCACGAGCGGCAGGCGCAGGCCGAAGCGTTCGGAAAACGGGGTGGAAAATGCACGGGCGGACATGGCGAATCCTTCGATGACGATGCGCGAAAGCGCTTTGTAAAGGCCGACACCTCGACTCTATCGAAGCGGCACGCCGCCGAAAAATGAATAATCGAGATCGAAACGATCGCTGCGCGAGAAGCGGGCTCGGACTGCAGCTTCGACAGGCGCGCAGACCCGGCAGGCGCGGCCCTTGCGCGCGCTGCAGCACCCCGGGATTGGTGGCACACTAGGCCGCCCCTCTTCCACCCGCGGCGCGCCTGTCGCGCGCCCGCTCGCCAGGAGTTCCAACGTGACTGCCCAATGGATCGACATCCCGACCGGTAACGACAGCTTCGGCGGCTATCTCGCGCTGCCCAAGCGCGGCAAGGGCCCCGCCGTCATCATCATCCAGGAGATCTTCGGCGTGAACTCGCACATCCGCGCGGTCGCCGACCAGTACGCGGCCGACGGCTTCGTCGCGCTCGCGCCGGACGTGTTCTGGCGCACGCAGCCGCGCGTCGAGCTGACCTATGAAGGCGCCGACCGCGACAAGGGCATCGAACTGATGAAGAAGACCGACGTCGGCCTCGCGGTCGCGGACCTCGGCGCCGCTGCCGACGTGCTGCGCGCGCGCCCCGAAGTCGCCGGCAAGGTCGCCGCGATC
>NZ_JSZN01000071.1:0-515 GCF_000801975.1 Burkholderia sp. A9
ACCGGCAACATGGGCGTGGGCAAGGACGGCGAGCCGACCGAGAACTTCCAGCTCGGCATGGAGCTGCACGCGAAGTACACGCTGTTCGCCGAAGGCTGCCGCGGTCATCTGGGCCGTCAGCTGATCTCGAAGTTCAAGCTCGACGCGAACGCGGATCCGCAGGCCTACGGGATCGGCATCAAGGAACTGTGGGAAATCGATCCCGCCAAGCACAAGCCGGGCCTCGTGATCCACACGGCCGGCTGGCCGTTGAAGTCGGATACCTACGGCGGCTCGTTCCTGTATCACATGGACAACAACCAGGTCGTGGTCGGCTTCGTGGTCGGCCTCGGCTACACGAACCCGTACCTGTCGCCGTTCGAGGAATTCCAGCGCTACAAGACGCATCCGTCGATCCGCGCGTTCCTCGAAGGCGGCAAGCGCGTGTCGTACGGCGCGCGGGCGATCACCGCGGGCGGCCTGCTGTCGCTGCCGAAGACGGTGTTCCCGGGCGGCGCGCTGATCGGCGACGACGC
>NZ_JSZN01000072.1:0-912 GCF_000801975.1 Burkholderia sp. A9
TACAGCTCGATCCTCGTCGGGCTGCAGGTGCCGCAGGCCGATCGCGCCGAGTTCGAACGCTTCCTTGCGGCGCTCGGCTATCCGTATGTCGAAGAGAGCGCCAATCCGGCTTACCGCCTCTTCCTGTCGTAAAGGCATCACGCAATGAATCCCGAACATTCCCCGCTCGGCAAGGCCACCGTCTACGCAGCGCAGTACGACGCGTCGCTGCTGTTCCCGATCCCGCGCGCCGGGGCGCGCGAGCAGCTCGGCATCACGTCGGCGCTGCCGTTCTTCGGCACCGACATCTGGAACGCGTACGAGCTGTCGTGGCTCAACGCGCGCGGCAAGCCGCAGCTCGCGGTCGCGACGTTCTTCGTGCCGGCCGAATCGCCGAACATCGTCGAATCGAAGTCGTTCAAGCTGTATCTGGGCGCGTTCGCGCAATCGAAGTTCGACTCGGTCGACGCGGTACGCGACGTGCTGAAGCGCGACATCTCGGCCGCGTGCGGCGCGAGCGTGTCGGTGCAGCTCGTGTCGCCGCATGATTTCGGCAAGCTCCAGATGGAAGAGCTCGACGGGCTGTCGCTCGACCGGCTCGACCTCGACACCGACGTGTACGAACCCGATCCGTCGCTGCTGTCGGCCGCCGACGCCGAAGACGAAGCGCCGGTCGAGGAGACGCTCGTGTCCGACCTGCTGCGCTCGAACTGCCCGGTCACCGGCCAGCCCGACTGGGGCAGCGTGCAGATTCACTACGTCGGGCCGCAGATCGATCACGCGGGGCTGCTGCGCTACATCATCTCGTTCCGCAATCACACGGGCTTTCACGAGCAGTGCGTCGAGCGGATCTTCCTCGACATCCTGCACGCTTGCAAACCGGTGAAGCTCGCGGTGTATGCGCGTTACACGCGCCGCGGCGGGCTCGACATC
>NZ_JSZN01000073.1:0-659 GCF_000801975.1 Burkholderia sp. A9
GACGGGCGAGGAGCCGTACTCGATCGCGATCACGCTGATCGAGGCGCTCGGCGAATCGGCCGCGCGCGGCGCATCGATTCTTGCGACCGACCTCGACACGCAGGTGCTCGCGAAGGCCGAGGCCGGTATCTATACGTACGACCAGGTCAAGCACCTGGCGCCGGAGCGGCTCAAGCGCTTCTTCCTGAAGGGCACCGGCGCACAGGCCGGCCGCGTGAAGGTCCGCCCGGAGCTGCGCGCGATGATCCGCTTCGAGCAGCTGAACCTGACCGATGCCGACTACGGGATCGCGAAGCCGTTCGACGCGATCTTCTGCCGCAACGTGATGATCTATTTCGACAAGCCGACGCAGGGGCAGGTGCTGGCGCGCTTCGAGCCGCTCGTGAAGCCGGGCGGGCTGCTGTTCGCCGGGCACTCCGAGAATTTCACGTACGTCTCGCAGGCGTTCCGGCTGCGCGGCCAGACCGTGTACGAACTGACGCGCGATGCCGCGCAGGGCACGCGCCCGCGCGCCGCGGCCACGGCGGCAGCGGTGCCGCCGCGCGTCCCCGCACGTGCCGCACCTGCTTACGGAGAACGCGGATGAGCGCTCTGCCGATCGCGACCAATCGCTACTTCGACAACCACTTCGAACGCCCCGGCGTGAAGCTGCTGCCGAA
>NZ_JSZN01000074.1:0-533 GCF_000801975.1 Burkholderia sp. A9
GAGCAGGCCGGCCTGCTCGAACTGCGTCAGCACGCGGTAAACGGTGGCGAGCCCGATGTCCAGCTGCTCGTTGAGCAGGTTGCGGTAGACGTCTTCGGCCGTCAGGTGACGCACCGGGCTTTGCTGGAAGATCTCGAGAATCTTGAGGCGCGGTAGGGTGGCCTTTAGCCCGATATTCTTGAGATCCGTCGGATTGGTCATGGCTAGGCATCCCTAGAGTACAATGCAGGGCTTCAATGTTACCGGCTTTTCGCCGTTCCAGAAACACGCGCGGTCCGCGACGCGGGCCAGCACGGTGACGGAAATGATCCCAGAATCTCTTTCGCACTTTCAGAGGAGTCGCATGCGGAGTGCCATCATCGCTGCCGCCGCCGTTGCCGCGCTGGCTGGTTGTTCGTCGTACGACAGCGTGACGCAGCGTATCGCGCAGAGCATCACGCCCTATCGGATCACTGTCGTGCAGGGCAACTTCGTGTCGCAGGAGAAGGCCGCGCAGCTGCAGGCCGGGATGACGCGCGAGCAGGTCCGCGCGC
>NZ_JSZN01000075.1:0-1017 GCF_000801975.1 Burkholderia sp. A9
CGATCGGCGCGACGCTCGCGCAGACGTTCTCGCTGATGTGGCTGCTCAATCGCGCGTGCGAGGTGCAGGTCGCGACCCACGCGATCGGCGGCGCATTGCCGATCGCGCCGCCAGTGCTCGACGCATGCGTGCGCGATTCGCTGAATTTCGATCCGAAGCATGGCGCCGGGCAGGACGCGTTCGACGCGCTGCAGCGTATCGTCGATCGCATCGATCCCGGCTATCGCGCGTGAAGGCGCGGTGTCGGCGCGAGGTCCGATTCGGTCGCCGCGGCGAAAATTGATTCGCGATGCTTGAGAGCCCGCGCAGCGGAATGTGCATGACGATGCCGGCATGCCATGCGGCACGGGCAAAAAAAACGCGGCCGGGTGGCCGCGTGAATACTCGCAGACTCCTTCGGACGAAGGAAACAAGCAACTGTGAGACGAAGTGTAGCGAAAGGCCGCGCGCGGATTCATGGCCCGCGCTGCAAAGGTCTCTTCCTCGTTACGACAGGCTGCCGGATCGGTGGCGATCGACTACCATCACGTAACGTCCCCGGCCGGGTGGCGTATCACGTCGTACAAGGAGGATTCATGCCGAAGCTGCGTTTGCTCCAGGTCGTGTTGCTCACGGGTGTGCTGGCCGCCGGCAGCGCCGCCGCCGAAACGGTGCGCCTGTCCGCCAGCCTGCAGCCGTCGAGCGAGGTGCCGCCCACCGCGACCAAGGGCTCCGGCGCCGTCGAGGCCACCTACGACACGGCCACCCACATGCTGCAGTGGACGGCGACTTACGAACACCTCACGGGGCCGGCGACCGCCGCGCACTTCCACGGGCCCGCGCCGGTCGGCCAGAACGCCGGCGTGCAGGTGCCGATTCCGAAGGACGGGCTCGCGAGCCCGATCAAGGGCTCGAAGGAACTCACCGACGCGCAGGTGACCGACCTGATGGGCGGCAAGTGGTACTTCAACGTCCATACGAAGGAGCATCCGGCCGGCGAGATCCGCGGCCAGGTGATGCCGGCGAACTGAGGCCGGC
>NZ_JSZN01000076.1:0-349 GCF_000801975.1 Burkholderia sp. A9
CCTTTCCAGAGCTTCTCGCACAAGTTGAGCGCTCACGCTTATCGGCTGTTGATTAAGACAGAAAGACTGTCTGTTAGCGGTTTTATCGGTTATAATGCCGGCCGCTTTCGATAATCTTCAATGAAAAATATTCGAATGATGCTTCATTCGAGTCTTTCTCATTGGCGATTGAGCCAGTCAGAGCGGTACGAAAGTATCGGCTGTCGTTCTTTAACAATCTGGAAGAAGTAAGTAATTTGGATAGCGGAAGCGTCTCGAGATGGACGTGAAAACTATCCGGGTTGTGATTGTATCGATGTATCTCAAGATGATTCGAACTTAATGTTCGGCTCAATTGGAATACGGCACA
>NZ_JSZN01000077.1:0-565 GCF_000801975.1 Burkholderia sp. A9
CGGCCGGTTCCGGGCAGAACCCGGCGCGCCAGTCGCTGATCAAGGCCGGGCTGCCGACGGCAGTGCCGGGGATGACGATCAACAAGGTGTGCGGCTCGGGCCTGAAGGCCGTGATGCTGGCGGCGAATGCGATTGTCGCGGGCGACGCGGACATCGTGATCGCGGGCGGCCAGGAGAACATGAGCGCATCGCCGCACGTGCTGCCGGGCTCGCGCGACGGGTTCCGGATGGGCGACGCGAAGCTGGTCGACACGATGATCGTCGACGGCCTGTGGGACGTGTACAACCAGTATCACATGGGCATCACGGCGGAGAACGTCGCGAAGGAATACGGGATCACGCGCGAAGAGCAGGACGCGTTCGCGGCGCTGTCGCAGAACAAGGCGGAAGCCGCGCAGAAGGCCGGCCGCTTCAACGACGAGATCGTTCCGGTATCGATCCCGCAACGCAAGGGCGAGCCGCTGCAGTTCGCGACCGACGAGTTCGTGCGTCACGGCGTGACGGCGGAATCGCTGGCCGGGCTGAAGCCGGCGTTCTCGAAGGACGGTTCGGTGACGGCGGCGAA
>NZ_JSZN01000078.1:0-863 GCF_000801975.1 Burkholderia sp. A9
TCGACGCGCTGCGCGCGCAGTGACGCGCGCGGCCGCTCACGCCCGGCGCTCGCGCGGCACCCACGCGCCGTGGAACCCGGCCGGCACGCGGCGCGGCAGGTGCACGGTGGCGACCGGCGCCGCGTCGATCGCGCGGGCATCGAGGATCACGACGTCGCTCGTATCCGTCGCCGCGCGGTAGACCACCACCAGCAGCCAGCCATCGTCCTCGTCGGTGCCGCCCGGGCGCGGCACGAACACCGGCTCGCCGTTCTGGTCGCCGGCCCGCACCGCGTAACGCGTCGTCGTGCCCCGCACGTGGTCGAAGCGCATCACGCCGCGCATCTCGGCGTTGTTCGGCTGCTCGACCGCATACAGGTAGCGGTAGCGGCGCCCCGTCCGGCTTTCGTTGATGCGCGGCAACTCGATGCCGCCGTCGGCCAGCGGCCCTTCGTCGATCAGCCCATTCGCCGTATCGATCACGTAGCGCCACAGCTCGCCGAGCGGGTTGTCGGCAAAGCGCCCCGTGCGCGCATCGAGCCGCAGGAACCACGGATAGCGCACCGCATCGAGCACGATGCACGACTCGTCGCAGTCGTACGCGTTCACGACGTGCTGAATGAAGCACGGCTCGATACCGAACCAGCGCACGTCGCCGCCGTGGCGCGGCGTCACGCCGATCCGCGCGTCGCGGTCGTCGTGACAGCGCAGCGGCATCCGGTGCCCCTGCTTCAGCATCGCGAAGTCGTAGCCGACGTTCAGGTCGAGCAGCAGGCTGCGGGTTTCGGTAATCGCGAGGTCGTGCATCATCGACGGCGCGCGCACGTCGACGGGGAGGTCGACGCGCTGCACGCCCTGCGCGTCCGCGACGCCGTAGCGCAGCC
>NZ_JSZN01000079.1:0-1123 GCF_000801975.1 Burkholderia sp. A9
TCGGGCGCAGGCAATCTCGTCGGCGGCGCGCTGCACGGTGTCGGCAAGACGGTCGGCGGCGTTGGCTCGGCAGCCGGCAATGCGGTCGGCGGCGCGACGCAAGCGGTCGGTTCGGCCGCCGGCTCGGCGAAGGATGCGGCGGCATCGGCTGCGCACGCAACGAAGTCGCACGTGAAGCACGTCGCGGCTTCCGCGAAGAACCATGCGCAAGGCGCGGTGTCGACCGCGGGCGAAGTCGCCGGCGGCGCGAAGGCGAAGGCCGGCGAAGCGCTCGAGGGCGCGGCGAACTCGGTGCAGGGCGGCGCATCGGTCGGCGTGAAGGGTTCGGCGTCGACACAAGGCGGCGCGCTGTAAGCGATACGTTTTCAGCGAAGGCCCGGCCCGCTTGATGCGGGCCGGGTTTTTTTTATTGGCGCGCGTCGCGCATCGTGACGTGCTGCGCACGCCGTGGACCGAAACAGGCGGTCCGCGCACCCTCTGCCAATTGCCTGCCCGCCATGCTTAAATAGCGGGGCTCCCGGTTGCCGGGCCGCACGCTGACGATCGAAGGCTTCCGCGAGAACCGGGATGAAGTCGCCGCGTTCCGCTTTGCGTCGGCGCCCGACAGCTACGTCGCGAACTCGAAGTATGGCGATACGGCCAATGTCGGCGTGATCGGCGTCGCGCTGTTCGCGCAGAAGGACAGCGGAGAGGACGCGCTGCGCCGCAATGCGAATCCGTTTCCCGGCAACGACGACAGCTTTGCGCCGCCGCCCGTGCCGCGCGGCGAGTGACGCTGGCAGGATGAACATGGCGGGCATCGCCTGCCGTCGACATCCGGTGGTCATGTCGTTCGAATTCGCGTCGCGCGCTTTCAGGTACCATCCGGACCCGCCTGGGACGACCGGGCCAGTCGACCGACAACGCGCAACATCGGTCGGCTTCGCACCTGCATCATGAAACAGAGGAATCTTCGTGAAGTTCATCCACGCGGCAGACATTCACCTTGACAGCCCGTTGCACGGCCTGAGCGCGTACCCCGACGCGCCGGCCGCGCAGTTGCGCAACGCGTCGCGCGACGCGCTGCGGCAACTCGTGGATCGTGCGATCGAAGAGGAGGTCGCGTTCCTCGTGATCGCCGGCG
>NZ_JSZN01000008.1:0-60166 GCF_000801975.1 Burkholderia sp. A9
ACTAGGTCCCCCACCGTATCCGTGAACTGCGTGGACGTACTGAGATTCAGTGCAATGTCGTTCAAGCCAGCCAGCGCTGCGACGATCGCAGTTCGCTCCATTGTCTGCTTATCCGCGTCTGTGAAGATCGTCTCATAGGAGGCTCGGCGCTTCGTCAGTCCCGTGATGACTCCACGCAGGAGCACCGGGGCAGTAGCTTGCTTAGGTTCCATCTTTGTATCCGGTTGCAGCCAATGCCCCCACGTCCCCACTCGATGAAGAATCAAGACTCTTCGTAACGAAAAATAAGCTTACCCATTTGCCACGTATCTTCGGGTTGCCGCAGCCTCTTTGACGTCTTCGGCAAACTAACATTGGCAGGGTCTTTCCATCCGAATGTCGAGAATATCCGATTGGCCATTGGCAATTGCCTCTTGAATCTACGACTTAGCCTACAGGCCATAAAAATCGCCATTACTTCAACCGCACCCCACGAAACGATAAAAGATTTAATAAAAAACATCCATCGGTCATGCAAGCCGTTGTATAACATCATCGACGCCACCAGTAGCGTCACCGCCATCGCACAACCGCTCCAGAATAGCATCGAGAGTTTCAGGAATAATTTAAATAGCGCTCTACTCCCACGCTCACAATGAGGGTGAACAGACAAAATGCCATCACTACACCGCCTGATTGCGTATCCAATCCAACCGGATCCTGCCGGCTCCGCGACGACCTGGACTTCATCACCATTCTCGAAGACAGACAGCCAAATCCACGCGCGGACTTCCTCCCCGTTCAGCCTGAAGGTCACTAGATCCCCCATCGTATCCGTGAACTGCGTGGACGCACTGAGATTGAGCGCAATATCGTTCAGGCCAGCCAGCGCTGCGACGATCGCGGTTCGCTCCATTGCCTGTTTGTCCGCGTCCGTGAAGATGGTTTCATAAGAGGCGCGACGCTTCGTCATTCCCGTGATAACCCCACGCAGGAGCACCGGCGCGGCAGCTTGCTTATTTGCCATCTTTGTATCCGATTGCTGTCAACGCCCTCATCTTCCCACTCAATTAAAAATCAGGACTCGCTGTAACGAAAGATCAACTTTCCCATCTGCCACGTATCATCAGGTCGCTTTAGCCTTTTTGACACTTTAGGCAAATCAACGTCGGGGGAATTTCTCCAACCAAATGTTGAAAAAATCTTATTAGCCATCGGCAACTGCCTCTTGAATCTACCACCGATCCTAAGCGCGACGAAAACTGCCAATACCTCCACCGCCAGCCAGATACCAAACAGTGCTTTCCCCAAGAAAACCCACTGATCTCGATCATGAGGCAGCGGCTGCATTAAAAAAAATGTCGGGACTAACGCGCAGATGCTCCAAAATAGCACTGACCATTTTAGGAAAAACTTACCAAGCGCTCTACTACCGCGTTCACAATGAGGGTGAACGGACAAAATTCCGTCACTGCAGCGCCTAATTGCATACCCCATCCATCCGGCTCCCGCCCGCTCCGCGACAACCTCGACCTCGTCGCCGTTTTCGAAGACAGACAGCCAAATCCATGCACGGACTTCCTCACCGTTCAGCGTGAAGGTCACTAGGTCCCCCACTGTATCCGTGAACTGCGTGGACGTACTGAGGTTCAGTGCAATGTCGTTCAAGCCTGCCAGCGCCGCCACGACCGCAGTTCGCTCCATTGTCTGCTTATGCGCGTCCGTGAAGATCGTCTCATAGGAGGCTCGGCGCTTCGCCAGTCCCGTGATGACTCCACGCAGGAGCACTGAGGCAGTAGCCTGCTTAGGTTCCATCTTTGTATCCGGTTGCAGCTAACGTCCCCATGTCCCCACTCGATGAAGAATCAAGACTCTTCATAACGAAAAATAAGCTTACCCATTTGCCACGTATCTTCGGGTTGTCGCAGCCTCTTTGACGTCTTCGGCAAACTAACATTGGGAGGATCTTTCCATCCGAATGTTGCGAATATTCGATTAGCCATTGGCAATTGTCGCTTGAATCTAGAACTTATTCTGTAGGCAATAAAAATAGCCATTGCCTCAATTGCAATCCAAACAACAGAAAAAGATTTCAGAAAGAAATCCCATCTATTATGCAATTCGTTGTACAGCATCATCGACGCCACCAGCAGCGTCATGACCAACGCACACCCACTCCAGAATAGCACCGAGAATTTCATGAAAAATTTAAATAGTGCTCGGCTACCGCGTTCGCAATGAGGGTGAACGGACAAAATGCCATCACTACAGCGTCTAATTGCATACCCCATCCATCCAGCTCCCGCCCGCTCCGCGACGACCTCGACCTCATCACCATTTTCGAAGACGGACAGCCAAATCCATGCACGGACTTCCTCACCGTTCAGCATGAAGGTCACGAGATCCCCCACCGTATCTGTGAACTGCGTGGATGTACTGAGGTTGAGTGCAATGTCGTTCAAGCCAGCCAACGCTGCGACGATCGCCGTGCGCTCCATTGCCTGCTTATCCGCCTCCGTGAAAATGGTTTCATAGGAGGCACGGCGCTTTGTCAGTCCCGTGATGGTTCCTCGCAGAAGCACAGGGGCAGTAGCCTGCTTATTTTCCATCGTCAATTTCCCGTTGCAGCAAGCGCCGCCTCAAAAGCAGCCTGCTGCTTTTCCAATGTGCGCCCCTTGTCTGGTGCAGTTCCGAACGGCGAACTCGATAGCCAGTTTTCAAGGTCATCCGGCGTAAAATAGTTGTAGATCAGCGTAATTACGGTCAAGATCACTGCCACTTCCCAGCCAGTTGCGATCAGGATCAGACGCCCGCTTAGCATTAGCCATCCTCCTGCGGATACTTCAGTCGCAAGCCCGAGTGCAACGGTTTCGCCCGCGTAGGCTCTTGCCCCCTTGAGTACCGTACTCGCGACATATGCTTCCAGTTTCTCTCCCGCAAGACCAACGGCCCGGCCCTCGATCCGAGCCTGAGCTCCTGCCACGCCTGCCGAAAGGCGCCCAACGAACCGCACCGTTCCAGGAGACAGGCTGGCTGATCGCATTAGCAACGGTGCAGAGGAGCTAATAGCCGTTAGAACCGTAGCGACACCAGATCCAAGGTCCAGCACCCCCTTGAAGCCATAGAAGATAGTCTGCTTGTAATTTGCCGACGATACGCCAGATGCAACTTTCATCCCATCAGTCGTGACTGATATAAACGATGAAATCCCACCCAAACAGCTCGCCGCGACTTTCATGCTCGCGAGCGTCGCGCTCGCCGCAGACTTCCCAAAACCGTTGAGCCATTTGTTGTAAACGTTAAGCCCGGCCCCAACCAACGACAAGGTCCCACTGGCAATAGCCAATTCGTCAGCAGCCGTCTTGTTCGGCTTTGTCCAGAGCAGGAAATAATTCATCATCTCGATGATGAACAGCGCCCCGGAGATCTTGACCGACGCGGCGGCCTTGTCCCGCGCGGCGTTCGGTGTAAACCGCGCCTCCGCATACAGCTTGCGTACGAGCGCGCCACGATCATCATTCGCCAACGTTGCGTATGCTTGTGCCCGAACCTGCATGGGATTCAAGCTCGGATTCTTCGCCTTGATTTCCCATATCGTTTTGCTCATCACGGTGTCCATTTGGCCTTCCCAAGCAGCCAGCTTCACCACGATTCGCTTCGCGTCTTCCAGTACGAGGCCCCCACGAACCATCAACGCTCCCTTGATCAGCATGCCGCCAACGGAACGAGAAATCGGCCCGAAGACATTCAGCAACGCGCGCCCCGACCACAGCGTCAATCGCTCGATCCCCAGAGCCTTGAGCGGTCGCTCGGTCGCTGACCCGGCGCGCTCGTGCTTGAAGATGTCCTCGACCTTTTCGTAGAACTTCACGAACGACTTCAGGTAGGCAAGATCGATATAGAGCGACGCCTGCTTCGTCTCGTACCACGACGCGGCCTGATCCACGATCGATTCATTTTTTGTGGCCTGTACCCTCGTCAGGAACGTCTTCATTTCCTGACGAATATCCGTCTGGTTATATGAGAATGCGCGCCAATAGTAGCTGCGCTCATCGGTCGGGTCCATGTTGTTGATGAGCTTCTCGACAATACGCAGCCCCGCATCGGTCGCAGACAATCCGGCATACGCTTCGTCGATCACACCGTGAAACGCCATGCCGTCACCTGCGTCATCCGGATGATAGTCGTTGAGCGCATGCCGGAACGCATCGGCGGCAAGCCAGGCGTCGCGGTCGGGCACACGTTGCTTCTGCAACTGCTCGCACTTGGCTGTGACTTGGTCAAACCATGTACTGAAGTTGTTTGGCCATTTCCCGCCCTTGAGGCTAGCCTGGTATTTGCGCCAGGCCTTGTCACCTGCGGTTTGTTTTTCCGCGGGTGTGAGTTCTCCCGCGTTGTCAATCATCTCCAATGCGGTGGGCGCCATAATGCCGCCATCACCAGCACCAAGCGCAGCACTCATCATGCCCTTGCGCAGGAGACTCTCGCTCAATGCCGCGCCACTGCGAACCGACCGTTCGGCCGCTTCGATGGACTGCGTGGCATCCACGCGAAGCGGCTGCATGCTGGTGAAGCGCATCAGCGTACCGGCGGGATCGTTGTGAAACCCGGCAAGTTCGTGCGCGATACCGATCCCATCCCACAACGCCAGCAGCATCGGCTTATGGGGCGCGCCGCCAGCATTCTCGCCAATGTCATTCATCAGCTTGACCAGACCTTCACTGGCTGAGCCCGACGGCGAAGTTTGACGGATATGCAACGGATAACGCGTGGCCTCCTGCTCCCAAATGGTGTTGTCGGTCGCACGTCCATACTCATCAGTCACGATCGGTTTGGCGGGCGGGGCGAGCAAGTCAGCCTTCAGGCCTGGCTGGTACTCGACGATCTGATCTATCCCGGCCGGTGTAGCGACGGTCGCATGCCCGGCCTCGCCTTTATTCATGCCGAACATGCCGCTTCCCGTCTGGATCCATGTCGCTGGCATGATGACCTGCATGCGTTCGCCGCGCAGCTTCGAGGACGTCGCGTACTTCTGGAACACCTCTTTGATCCATGGATATTCGGAGAAGGCGATGAAGACACGCGTCGCCTTCTCTGGCTTCTCGATGGAGATAACATCCATAGGCACGGCACCACCGCCCTGCGCGCAAGCCGGATCCGTCTTGGGTACCGACGGCAAAGGGATCGTCTGCTTCCAGAGCCGTCCGTCTTCGGTCACCCGGTAGGCTTCCCAGTAGTTGCTGCCACGGGCACCCTTCTCGTAGAAAAGGTAAAGCCAACCCTCTCGGAGCGTCCTCAGGCTGTAGTGATGCGCGCTCAGTGCGATGTCCGTGACACCCGGACCAACAATGCCGGGAGGCATCGCATTCGACATGGTTTTCGGCACAACGGCATATCGCACCGGCAGAATCGCGAGACCCGATTTCATACAGTTCGGGCAGGTCGCGGTACAAGTCAGAGGAGTGTTTGCCATGATCTGTTTCGTTATTCGTTATAGGGTTCAGGCGCGGCCGCCAGCGTTATCCGAGACACGCAAGCGCTCATGCCAAACGCCATTCCGAATTTCCGCAATTTCGTCCGAAGTGAGCTCGTCGATCCGTTCGACATAAAGATCCCCGTCAGCCCTGCTCCCCAGTATCTGTAGAACCCGCGGATGCAGGTCAAACTCCGGATGCCACGTGAGCGCGTGACCGACAAACGCCACCTCATCTTCCTCGTCGGTCAGGCCATAGCGTCGAGCCTTCAGCACCGCTGCCACGGCTGCATCGACCTCATGTTGCTTCGGTTGACGGTCGAGATCGTACGCATGCAGTGCAAGCGCGCGATTGACAACGCCATGGGAATGGATGGCCTGCCACTGTACGGCATCGAGCGCAAAGTCGTCTCGCCGCCCCATGGTGTTCATGCGGGTGATGGGCACCGCTCCGGCGTCGAGGGTATGCCATGCTTGAATGGGACCCAACAAGGCGTGCTGCTGCACCGGTGCCAGCAGAGGCCAGAGCAGTGCTTGCGAACGCGGGTCGTAAAATCTCAGCAGGCAAAGACGACCCCGATCGTCGTTCTGAAGCGCGAGACGCGAGCAATGTGCCGCGACCTCCCCCGCAGATGCCGAACTGGCCAGCCAGCCACCAATGCGCTGCCCCAGGCCCTCGGCCATCGATTGTGGGCGCCTGTCCTCAAGAGCCAGTCGCGCGCTTTCTTCCAGCGCGGCGACACCAGATTCAGTTTTGAGATCCAGTTCGAGAAGGTAGGGATAATGTGCCGGCGAGACCGCCTCGTGATCTATTACCACGTCGGTTTTGGGTAGGTCCGCGCGTAACGGGTTGTCGCCACCATCGTCGGCCAGCGGATCCCGCTGGCTGGGATCGACAAGCAGCAGGCAACGCATGTCCGGATGCTGGTTGAACCAACTCTTTAATGCACCGACCTGCTCGCGAATTCTGACCTCCTCCGCCACGGAATCGTCCGCTTTACTTCCATCGCGCCCTTGCTGTGTCTGCATGTATGACATCGACTTACTCCAGCACGACGGTTGACGCGCTATTGGCGGATGCCGACGCCGTCTGCCACGAACATCCCTTCGTGACGCTCGTAATCTGTGCGGGCAAGCGCATGGACGACGCCCCCTGCTTACTCCACGATGCGCCCTTCTCAAGAATTCGGCCGGTTGTCCCGTTCTCGATCAGGTCCGGCGTGATCTTGATGTACGACCCGCCTGCTCCAATCCAGATCTCCTTGTCCGCCGAAATCACGACCCGACCGTCGACACTGGTGATGTTCAGATCCTGCTGCGAGGTCAACGCCATGGCATCGCTTTTCGCCTGGATCTCGACCTTGCCCTTCGCCGCAAACAGCTTGATCCCTGCGTTCTGCGCGAACAGGCTAATCTTCTCCATCACACTCGCGATCAGCGATTTGCCGGCCGCTACGTGCACGCTCTTGCCACTGACGATATTGACCTGCTGGTTCGCCGTGACCTGCGCCGACTCCTGCGTCGACAGCCCCAAGCCTGCAGGACTCGCCATCAGCATGATCGGCGTCGAAAAGCCATTCGCGTTGCCCGTGCCACCGCCGCCCGTACGACCACCGCTGCCGGCACCGCCACTCACGCTGTAGTGCGTTGCGTCGGTAAACTTCTTGAGCGCGTCCTGCCCCTCCTGCAAACTTTCGGCTTGGTTCGCCGAACTTGCCTGCGACGTCAAATCAACAACGGTTTCCGCACTGGCCAACTGCTCAGACGCAGCCGTTACGTTCAACGGCTGGTTCGTCGCTGTCGGGTGGGTAGATACGAACAAGCCCTGCCCCGCCCGAATGGCGCCATAGGCGTCTGATTTGAGGTCGAACCCGCTCCCAAGGAACGCACCGCGCGTATTGTCGGTCTGCTGGATCAGATACCCCAGGTGCAAGTGAGACTGATAGCTGCTCGAGTAAAGGTGAACCCGATTCTGCTGCGTCGAGTCGTCCATCACGAGCTGGTTGTAGCCGGTGCCGCCGTACTCACGCGAGCGTTGACCGGACAGCAAGCCGTTCGTGTGCCACACCGGCTGCGTAGCCCCCCCGTACATTCTCGCGATGATGACGGGCCGGTCACAGTCACCTTCCATGAAGCCGATGACGACTTCGTCGCCCTTGCGTAGCGGCTGAATCCCACCACGGTTCGAGCCTGCATCAAGGAATGTCGGACGCACCCAGCACGACGCACGCTCGTCCTGGCCATTGCGGCGATTCCAGTGGAACCACACCTTCACCCGGTTCAGCGAATCGGTATACACCTCTTCCCCGCTCGGCCCGGCGACGATTGCATTCTGCAACTGCATCACCGGCTTCTTGTGTTCGAACGGGCTACGGAACGGGACGTTGCGCGGCTGCGCCTCGACCATCACCTGAAAGAAACCTTCGCTGCCATCTGCATGGCGAACCGTCGCGCCAGCCTTCGCTTGCGCAACTTCCGCAGCCAGCCCGTCGGGAAATTGCTCCGCTTCGTCCAGACCGGGCAAGTTATTGCAAATCAACCATTCGACTTCGAGCAAAACAAACTCACGATCCGGTTGACTGCCCGCATCATGCACCGGATGACCGCGAAGTTCGAAGCGCCGCCCCGGCATCGCGCAGCGCAAGCCGCCTATCCCGTGAAAGCGTTTCATCCGCGACTTGCGCTCTTCAAGCCGAATCTGGGCAAGACGCTCGCCTTGCTCACGGTCCGACCACATGTACGCGCCAGGGTAGTCGTAGATCTCCCCATCGGTCGGCAACTGGCCGTTCACGTCGGTCACGCCCTGCACCTGCCGAGGAAGATCGGGGCGCTTATAGTCGAACGAGCGAGACGTCAGTTGCGCACTGTCGATCTGAAGTTGCTCCTTCCATTGCGCAAACCCGTCCAGTTCCCCGCTGATTTCCGTGGGGCCGAACTCGACAACGGGCTGTTTCAGTTGCGGGACGAAATAAACGTCGTCCGTCAGAACCATCGTGTGCGACCGGCCGTTGTCCGCCTGTTCGAAGTACGGGAACACCCCCACCTCTTCGAGACTACGATGAACAAAGTTCAAGTCGTATTCCCACTGCACACGGTTCGAATACGATGGCAGCGGCTTATGTAGATCGAAGCGATATGCTCCGCGCGCTTGCGAGTGTTCGTTGAATACGTCGGTCAGAATCTGCTCGCCGTTCTGCTCCTGCCAGTCACGCATGTCGCGGCGCAGGCGCAAGAAATAGAGCCAAGACGAGAACGCCAGCTTGTAAAAGGTCAACGGTCCATCCGCGCCCAGCCTGCTGAATCGGTGAACGTAGCCATGGATCGGCATGTATGAGCCGTCCGTCTGCTGGATCCAGAGCGTGACCGGCTTGGCGAGTAGCGCACTTAGTTCAATCTGGCTGCCGCGTGGCGAAACGGCATCAATCACGAATTCGTAATCGCGACCGAGTCGAGCCGATCCTTTCACATACAGCGGCAATAACCAGTCGACGCCAAGCGGCGTGTCGAGTTTGACAAGACGGTTGTATTGCGCGTCGCCCAGACGCAACGTCTTATAAAGTGCGGTGTGGCCCATGCAGCTTTCCCTTGGTTGGTATTCAGGTGGGGTTTCTGCCGAGGGCTGATTATAAATGCCTTTTAGAACAAGACGATAGTGGACCTCACATACTGACCTATCTCAAATAAATTGGCGACCACACGTTCGTGCGTGCAATTGCCGGAATCTCACAATCTTTCAGGAAAAATTTCCGATTTCACCGTGAGCCAGATTTTTTAAATAACATATTACCGATCTGAACACGGCCAGCTACGACCGCTCCGCC
Organism: Burkholderia sp. A9; assembly: GCF_000801975.1. Lineage (NCBI taxonomy): Bacteria > Pseudomonadati > Pseudomonadota > Betaproteobacteria > Burkholderiales > Burkholderiaceae > Burkholderia > Burkholderia sp. A9. Next base: position 9,274 of record NZ_JSZN01000008.1, read on the forward strand.
GATGCATTTCCACGCCGGCGCACTTCGCTCAGGAGTTTTCGTGATCTCTGCCCCCACCTTCGTGCTGATCGGGCTGGGCCCCACACTCGTCGCCATGTTCCCGGTGGGTTTCTATTGGCTCGCCACCAACGACCAGCCGACACGCCCACATTCCCTCGTCGCTCCGCCACCGGCTCCCGGCGCCACCGTCACGCGTGATCGAGATGGATCTACTTCCATGAGCTGATGAACGAGACACCGCCGAACAGGCGGCAGCTGGCTAACCTAACCGAACAAGGAAAGTCATGGGCGCCCTCTGAATGGGAGTTCGCTAGTAACAGATCCGAGGACGGAAAGATTGCTGAGCCCAGAAAAGCCCACGACGGTGGCTGCCCCTTGGAGACCCGGGGACAGTCGCCCTGGTAGCTGCCTTGCGCGATCGCCGGAGTCTGCGTAACGCAGATCGATGCGCGACGAGTACCGACGTGTCGAAAAGAAGCTTTTCTAACGTTGCAGGCACCAGGAATAACGCCCACTTACGCGGGCGTCGGTACAAGCGCTAGCAACAACACATCGTCACTTTGCAGCGTCAGCCTGATCAGATTTCAGAACCGTCAGTTTCGATTCTTTCACCCCGTCCCGCCCGGTAGTGTCGTCGACGAGTTGTAGCTTGCTGCGAGCGTACATGATACCCATCTTGACCTCCTGCCAAACGTAGTAGATCTTTCCGGCAACCGTGTCCACGTCCAGCGTTGAGTCGTTTTCCGCCTTCGAGACCAACTGATGATGGCCAGGCTCTACCTCGCTATACAGGTAAGTTTTCGCGGCCGTGTCGCCCAAAATCTTCCCGTCCAGTATCACCGGCATCTTGACGGCTCCGCCCATGCTTTCGTTTCGATAGACGTAAATTGCCGCCTTCTCATGCGGAGCGCTGAACGTCTTAAGTTCAGCGTCGCGCTGTGGATCGCCCATTGGCACCGAGGCACATCCCACCAGAGTGCCAGCGGTCAACCCGAGAACAAAAAAAGATCGCAGATGCAGTTTCATTTTAAAACCCCGTTTATCTTACTGCGAATCTAAAAATCGAAGTGCCGCGCATAACGCGATATATCGCGCAACACGTTCGCTGCCACACTACTCACTGCTGGATCTTCGCGTCCTTCATTAATCCACCAACAAACTCAGCTGTGGCCGTCTCCAGCGCGAGTACCTGCAACTGCTGCTGGATCGTCGCCTTCGTCGTGTCGAATGACGGCACCTGTGTAGGCCGCTTCGCATCGACCTTGACGATTGCGCGCGGTCCATTGGCATCGTTACCCGATGCAATCGATTGCGGCGTTATGCCACCCGCCGGCAACTGAATGATTGCCTGCGCAACCGCAAGTGGCAAGCCCTGCGTCTTCCCTTCCACCACCGGCGTCTTGAAACTTACCCACGGGAGTTCACCACCGGCCGCAGCAGTAGGCGCCTGGCTGTACTGACGCGCCAGTGCCTCGAACGACTGCCCCGATATAAGTTGTGCCACCACGGTCGCCCCCTCGCGTCACGGCTGCTGTATTGCCGTCGCGGAATTGCCCAACGGAAATTGCGCGCCGATACGGCGATCAGCGGAGGGTTCAGCCGTATACTTCGAGCCCCACACACGACGCAACTCCTATGCGACAAATCTTCGCGTGCGCGCTAATGGCCCTTGCCACTCACGCCTTTGCTTCCAGCTCCTGCCCGCAGTTCAGTCCGAAAGGAAAATCTCCGGTCGTCACCAATCCTCGGATAGCAGCGAAGACGCGCCTCCTGTGCTATTCAGATTTTGAGGTGTTGCACTCGAGCATCACGCACGGACCGCTTTGGTCAGCCGAACACCTGACCCGTTCGCACCTCGCGGCGGCGAAGAACGAGATCCGCACGAACCGATTCTTCGAGGAGTCGCGGTTACCGAACGGAGAAGGCGCGCGACTGACGGACTACCGCAAAAGTGGCTACGATCGCGGGCACATGAGCCCAGCTGGTGATCGCTGGAATGATCGGGCAATGGCCGAATCGTTTACGCTTGCAAACATGGTGCCGCAGAATCCGACGAACAATCGTCACCTGTGGGCACACGTCGAGGAAGCGGTTCGCCGGATCGGTCTGCGCGCGACGGACACATACGTTGTCACGGGGCCGATGTTCAAGGGTGCAGAATTGACGACGATCGGCAAATCTGGCGTCATCGTTCCAACCCAGATTTTCAAGGTAGTCTATGTACCTCAGAAGCGGCTCGCGTTCGCAGTCGTGGCTAATAACACCGCAACCAAGCGCTACACGATTGCGACGGTACACGAGGTCGAGGCGCAAAGTGGCCTGCGATTCCCCGGCATTCCGGAATCGCTGAAGGACACACGCATCGGAGGTCTAAATGGAGTTTAAGGCGTTTGCAGACGACTCGACCGTCGTGAATATTCACGGCGACGCGTTCACCATCACCAACGATCCTGAGCGGATCGTATTGTCAGGCACGTTAGAACTGACGCGCGACAAAGCAGGCCTCGCCGCCGCACTTGCACTACAGCAGGCCGTCGCGAGCATCGTAGACGTACTTCAGCACGATCCCGCACTGCCCCAACACGTCCGCGATGCGCCCACCGCACCGAAGGGTAAAATCAAGAACCCCTTCACTGGATAGACGGACTCCTCGTCCGACAGCTGAGTCCACTGGCCACCCATACCGTTAAAGATGAAGCAATGAGCAGCAAGTAGGTGGTTATGGATTGCAGTGCACCAGCACGCCATGGCCACCAAAGCTCGACATTACAGTCCTTCAGATCCGCCCGCAGTGTCCGAGCGTACCTCGTTGCTCATCGCATTTGCGTTGACGGGTATCCAGTCGTTCCAAGCGGTCTACGACGCGCAAGAGAAAGACCTAATCTGGCAACAGCTCAGCGATCGAGATCGCCGATTTTGGACGACCCGTAACGATGGGGTCTTTTGAGGCACCGCCAGTACGCGACATGATTGGCTTTCGGCAACAGCGGGATGCTGGCGGCAGTTCTACAACGAGCGCCGGCCCCACAGCGCGCATCACTATCAACCTCCCGCCACGGTCCGTCGAGCCTGGCTGGATGCCGATAATATCGACGCGAGACTCGCTGCCTGATTGGCTACAAAATTCCGCCTCAGGTCAGCTTGATCGTTTGAGTTTTGTGTAACCCCGGCGTAACCCCGGAATGCCTGGAAGTGCTCGGAATGGCCCGCCCTACACGATTCGAACGTGTGACCTACGGCTTAGAAGGCCGTTGCTCTATCCAACTGAGCTAAGGGCGGTCGAGGAGAAAAGACACGGCCACAACCCGGACCGCATTTGACGCGCGAGGCTTCGAGCACCACCACAACCACCGGCTCAAAGCCCCGAAACGAAACGGGCCCGGCATGAAGCCGAGCCCGAAATTATACCCGATCATCGCGCCATATCACGCGCGACCGGCGCTGCAGCCGTCAAACCGGCTGCGCATGCAGCATGAACCACCCGAGACAGAACACCCCGGCGATCACGCAATACACGCCGAACGACGCCAGCCGCCCGCGCCCTTCGAAATAGCGCATCAGGAACCGCACGCTCAGATAAGCGGCGATCGCCGTCAGCACGCCGCCAAGCAGCGCATCCGCGAGCTGGTCGCGCGCGTGGAACAGCTTCGGCAATTCGAGCACGCCCGCCGCGAAAATGATCGGCGTGCCGAGCAGAAACGAAAACTCCGCCGCCTTCTCCGCCGTCAGCCCGGCCGCATTGCCGGCGATCATCGTCAGCCCGCTGCGCGAGAAACCCGGAATCAGCGCGCCGATCTGCGCGAGGCCCACGAAGAACGCCTGCTTGAACGTCATCTTCTCCGGCGCCTGGTGCGCACGGCTGCGCTGGATACGATCGCCGACCCACAGCAGCACGCCGTTGATGATCAGCGCGATCGCGACGATCCGCAGGTCGTGGAAGATGTGCTCGATGCGCTTTTCGAGCAGCAGCCCGACGATGCCGGTCGGGATCGTGCCGATGATCAGCGCCCACATCAGGTGGCCGTCGTCGTTCTTGCGGCCGCCGAGCTGCGCGAAGAAGCCGCTGATCAGCGCGATCCAGCGTGCCCGGAAATACCACAGCAGCGCGAGCGCGGTGCCGAGGTGCAGCGCGACGAGGAACGGCAGCAGTTGCGGCGCATGCTTGTCGATGTGCATGCCGAACAGCGCCGGCACGAGCAGCGTGTGGCCGAGACTGCTGACGGGGAAGAGTTCGGTGACGCCCTGCAGGACGCTCAGGAATACCAGAAACCAGAGACTCACGCGTCGGTCCTTTTAGTGGAGATCAATCGGGTAGAAAAGCGGACGACGCAGTGCGCGTCCGAAAAAAACGCGCCCCGATTATGCCCAGCCAGGATTACCGCGCCAAGGCATTTGGCAGGTTATTGCGGCAATGCACACAAACGCTTGCAACATGTAAGCTTACAGAAAGCAAAAGGCCCGCCATTTGCATGGCGGGCCTTTCGAATCCGGCACAAATTGCAGTCAGCGGCCGAGCTGGTAGAAAAATAGTACCGTGCTGCCGGTGAACATGCCGAACAGTGCGATTCCCATTGCCATTGCCAGATCCATGGCCTCTCCACAAAGTGTCATGACCCGGCAACATCACCGGTTTAGTTGCATTATCCGGACCGCCGACCCTCCGAAAAACTCGCAATTTCCCGAGAAGGGTTTTCCCCGACCGCATCGCGGCCCGATAATGGAGCGCGCCAGCGCGCACCCTGCCCACCCGTTCATACCGATTCGCCATGCCGACCTTCCAGCAGCACGACATTCATGAACTTCACGCCGGCCCGTCGCTCGTTCGGGTCGCCCCGCAATTCGGCGGCCGCCTGCTGTCCTGGCACGTGGACGGCGAGCCGGTCATCTTCTGGCCGGAAACGGCCGACTGGACCAACCTCGCGCGCGTGCGCGGCGGCAATCCTCTGCTGTTCCCGTTCCTCGGCCGCCACCGCGTCGACGGCGAACTCGGCCGCTGGCGCGATGCCGCCGGCGTGGTCCGCGACCTGCCGATGCACGGCTTCGCGCGCGACCTGCCGTTCGCAGCGCAGCCGTCGGCCGACGGCACGGCGCTGTCGATGACGCTCGATGCAAACGACACGCTGCGCGACAGCTACCCGTTCGACTTCCGGTTCGAAACGACCTACCGGCTCGCCGACTCGCACACGCTCGACGTCGCGCTCACCACGACCAACCGCGGCGACACGCCGCTGCCGTACTACGCGGGCCACCATTTCTATTTCGCACTGCCGCACGGCGAACGCGCCGACACCGCGCTCGAGCTGCCGCCGACGCGCCGCTGCATGCAGCGTGCGGACGGCTCGATCAGCCCGCTCGAACCCGGCGCAGCCTCGTACAGCCTCGGCGACCCGGACATCCTCGACCGCTTCCACTGCCTCGACGGCGCGCCGTCCACGCCGGTGCGCATCGTAATGCCGGGCCGCCGCCGCACGATCGAGATCGAGCTCGACGTGCCGGGCTCGATCCCGTGGTACGCGGTCACGACCTGGACCGAAAAGCCGGAATCGGACTTCTACTGTGTCGAACCGTGGCTCGGCCTGCCGGACGCCATCCACAACGGCCTCGGGCTGCGCATGCTCGCACCGGGCGCGACTGAAACGGCCACGCTACGGATTCGCGTGCTCCCGCTCGCCGGCTGATATCGGCCGCCCCGAACCGGTGCGCGCCGGCCGCGCCCGCGGCCCGAAACTGCGGTGCGCGGGTCGAACCCGTTAAACTCTGACGTTTTGTATTGCCTGCCGCGTCGCGCGCGGCAGGGTTTTGCGAGGTTCAATGTTCGGAACAACAACGAAGCGGCTGTTCGCGGCCGCCTGCGCCGCGCTGCTCGTCGCGTGCGGCTCCGCACCCGTCGGCCCCGGGTTCTACCGCGTCGAGCGCGGCGACACGCTCTACAAGATCGCGCGCGAGAATCGCACGTCGACGCAGAACATCGTGCGCTGGAACCAGATCACGAACCCCGACGCGATCGAGGTCGGCCAGGTGCTGCGCGTCGCACCGCCGCCCGGCACGACGACCGCGTCGACCACCGGCACCGGCAGCGCGGGCCGCAGTCGCCCCGCGCCTTCCGCGCCGGTCGAATCGGCCGTCAAGCCGGCCACCAGCATCGCGCTGATCTGGCCGGCCGCCGGCAACGTGGTGCGGACCTTCGACGGCTCGAAATCAAAGGGCATCGATATCGCGAACTCGACGGGCACGCAGGTGATGGCCGCGGCGCCGGGCGTCGTCGTCTACGCCGGCAACGGCCTGCGCGGCTACGGCAACCTGATCATCCTGAAGCACAATGCCGACTACCTGACGGCCTACGCGCACAACCGCGCGCTGCTCGTGAAGGAAGGCCAGTCGGTCACGCAAGGGCAAACGATCGCCGAGATGGGCAACAGCGACAGCGATCGCGTCGCGCTGCATTTCGAGCTGCGCTACGGCGGCCGCTCGATCGATCCTGCACGCTACCTGCCCGCGCGCTGAGCGCGCCGCGAGCGACAGGCGACACGCGATCCCGGCACGCATCGCGTGTCGTCGCGCGGAACATCGGGAAGGTTGTGTCAGCGCCTGCGCAGACGTCCGGTGAAACGGCCGGACAACGGATCGACGCGGCGGGCAAACGCCACCAGCACACCGATTCCGAACAGGCTGAACCCCGCAGCTATCAGAAGCAAATCCATGGTCACATCACTGTTTTGTCATGATCTTATGCATCATTGCGGAATCGTGCACTGAGGCGCCCCCGTTGCACGAGCCCGAACATTCCCTATCTATCAGGCGCCATTGTGGATTCGGTCACGTGAAATGCAGATGTAATCCGCGGACGAATCCCGCCGTTCGACACCGAGGAGACCTGCGATGCTGCCCGCCGCAAACCGCTACGACGACCTGCTCTCCCGCTTCGCGTGGGACGTTCCGGCCCGCTACAACATCGGCGTGGACGTCTGCGACAAGTGGGCCGACGGCAGCGGACGGCTCGCGCTGATCCACGAAACGTCGCATGGCGATGTGTCGCGTCTCACCTTCGACGACCTGAGGAATGCCTCTAACCGGCTCGCGAACAGCTTCGCGCGTGCGGGCCTGCAACGCGGCGACCGGATCGGCATCTTTCTCGCTCAGGGCCCCGAAACGGCGATTGCCCATCTCGCCGCGTACAAGCTCGGCGCGATCGCGGTGCCGCTGTTCACGCTGTTCGGCGTCGATGCGCTCGAATACCGGCTGGCGAACAGCGAAGCCGCCGCGCTCGTCACCGATGCGGCCGGCTACGCGAAGATCGCGCCGCTGCGCGCGCAACTGCCGGCGCTGCACACGTGCTACTGCATCGGCGGCGATGCGCCCGACGCGCCGGGCGTGCTGCGCTACGACGCCGCACTCGCCGCCGAATCGCCGGATTTCGTGCCGGCGGACACCGCAGCCGACGATCCGGCGGTGATCATCTACACGTCGGGGACGACCGGCAAGCCGAAAGGCGCGCTGCATGCGCACCGCGTGTTGCTGGGCCACCTGCCGGGCGTCGAGATGTCGCAGCAATGCTTCCCGCGCGACGCGCGCCTGTTCTGGACGCCCGCCGACTGGGCGTGGATCGGCGGGTTGCTCGACGTGCTGCTGCCGTCATGGCATCACGGCGTGCCCGTGCTCGCACACCGCTTCGAGAAGTTCGACGGCGAAGCCGCGTTCGCGCTGATGGCCCGGCACGGCGTGTCCCACGCGTTCCTGCCGCCCACCGCGCTGAAGCTGATGCGTGCGGTGCCCGCGCCGCGCGAACGCCACACGCTGGCGCTGAAGTCGGTCGCGAGCGGCGGGGAATCGCTCGGCACCGAACTCACGGCCTGGGGACGCGAAGCGCTCGGCGTGACGATCAACGAGTTCTACGGGCAGACCGAATGCAACATGGTGCTGTCGTCGTGCGCGGCACTGTTCGATGCGCAGCCCGGTGCGATCGGCAAGGCGGTGCCCGGCCACACGGTCGCGATCGTCGACGCGCACGGCACGCCGCTGCCGCCCGGCGTCGAGGGGCGCATCGCGGTGCGCCGCCCCGACCCGGTGATGTTCCTCGAATACTGGCGCAATCCCGCTGCGACGCACGACAAGTTCGCGGGCGACTACCTGCTCACGGGCGACACCGGCACGATCGACGCAGATGGCTTCGTGCGCTTCGTCGGCCGCGACGACGACGTGATCACAAGCGCCGGCTACCGGATCGGCCCAGGCCCGATCGAGGACTGCCTGCTCACGCATCCGGCGGTGCGGATGGCGGCCGTGGTCGGCGTGCCCGACGCGACGCGCACCGAAATCGTCAAGGCGTTCGTCGTGCTGAACCCCGGCCATGTCGGCGACGACGCGCTGGTCCAGGCACTGCAGGCACACGTGCGCACGCGGCTGGCCGCGCACGAATACCCGCGCGCGATCGCGTTCGTCGACGGGCTGCCGATGACGGCAACCGGCAAGATCGTGCGACGCGCGCTGCGCGACGCGTGAGCCGGGCGCAGCCGCGCCGGGCGGCCGGCCGGTCGCCCGGATGGTTTATAGTGGCGCCACGCAGTCTATCCAACGCATATCCGATGTCCTCCGACCAACACGAATCTGCCGCGGGCGCGTCGCACAGCCCGCTCTACGCCAAACTCCTCGGCGAAACCGCCAAGATCGACTGGTGCGATCTCGAACGCTTCTTCGCGCAAGGCAAGCTGCTGTCCGTCGCGCGCGACCTCGACCTCGTCAGCGTCGCGGAAGCCATTGCCGGCGACGACGCCGAACAGGTCACGCGCTGGCTCTCGGCCGGCATCGTCGCGCGCATGCCGGCGGAAACCGCCGCCGACTACGCGGCGCGCAATCCGGAACTGTGGGCGGTCGTCGTGTCGCCGTGGGTGTGCGTGCAGGAACGCGCCTGACGCGTCCGCCATGTCCGAATCCGCATTACCGCACGGGGCCGACGCCGGGTCGGCTGCCGTCTCGCATCGGCGCGTGCTCGCGCTCGCATTCCCGATCGTCCTTGCGAACCTGACTCAGCCCATCCTCGGCGCGGTCGACACGGCCGTCGCCGGCCACCTCGACGGTGCGCAGTATCTCGGCGGCGTGGCGCTCGGCGGGCTGTTCTTCAACTTCGTGTTCTGGGGTTTCGGCTTCCTGCGCATGGGCACGACCGGCCTCGTCGCGCAGGCGCACGGCGCCGGCGACGCCGCCGGCATCCGGCTGAACGTGCTGCGTGCGCTGATCGTCGCGTTCGCGCTCGGCGCCGCCGTGCTCGCGCTGCAAGTGCCGCTGCTGTCGTTCGCGCTGAGCGCGCTGGGCGGCAGCGAGGCCGTCCGTACGACGGCGCTGGCCTATAGCCACGCGCGGATCTGGAGCGCCCCGTTCGCGCTCGCGAACTACGTCGTGCTCGGCTACCTGCTCGGCGTGCAGCGGGTGCGGCTCGCGCTCGTCGCGCAGGTCTTCATCAACGCGGTGAACATCGGCGCGGTGCTGCTCTACGTGTACGGCTTCGGCTGGGGCATTGCCGGGATCGGTGCGGCAACCGCGACCGCGGACGCGTGCGGCTTCGCGCTCGGTGCGTGGATGCTGTGGCGGCTGCGGCCGCGCGGCCTGGCGCCGCTTGCCGCGCGTGCGCTGGCCGACCGCGCGGCGCTCAAGCGGCTGATCGCGCTCAATCGCGACATCTTCCTGCGCACGCTGTGCCTGCTCGGCGCGTTCGGCTGGTTCGCGCACCTCGGCGCGAAACAAGGCGACGCGACGCTCGCGGCCAACGCGCTGCTGCTGAATTTCCAGACCTTCATGGCGTACGGGCTCGACGGCTTCGCGCATGCGGCCGAGGCGCTCGTCGGCGCCGCAGCGGGTGCGCGCGACCGCGCCGCCTTCCGGCAGGCCGTGCGCGTCACGCTGCTGTGGTCCGCGCTCGGTGCGCTGCTGTTCGCATTCGTCTATTGGGCGGCCGGCGGCTGGATCGTCGCGCAACTGACCGACCAGGCCGAGATTCGCGCGGTCGCGCTGCGCTACCTGCCGTGGGCGGCGATCTCGCCGATCGTGTCGGTGTGGGGGTTCCTGCTCGACGGCGTGTTCATCGGCGCGACGCAGACGCAGTCGCTGATGCGCGCGATGGTCGCGTCGTTCGCGGTCTTCATCGCCGCGACGCTCGTCGCCGTCGGCCCGTTCGGCAATCACGGGCTGTGGTTCGCGCTGCTGCTCTTCATGGTCGCGCGCGGCGCAACGCTCGCACGCTACCTGCCGGCGCTGCTGCGGCGGATCGGCACCGACGCGCCCGCGGCCCGCGCCTGACAGCCGCGCGGGCCGGCCGTTTCGTTATTGCGCGGGTGCCGACGGCGCCGGCTCGCCGAGCATCGACGGCGGCGTCATGTCGGTCTGCACGCCGTGGTAATCGGCCGGATCTTGCGGCGGGTGGCCGCGGCGGGCCTGTTGGGGATCGCTGCCACAACCGGCAAGAATGGACGCGGCCAGCACGGCCAGCATGAAACGGCTCATCGGGAAGGCTCCTGAAAACGGCGCGCCCATCGCGCGCCAGGACCGCGCCGAGTCTAGCGGAATTCCGGGTTAGGGGTCGCCCCGCGTATGTTCTAACATGTACGCATGGCGCTGTACCGTTGAAAGGAGGCTGCCATGTCGTCTGAAGAGATCGCTGGCCTGATCGGCCTATTCATCGGTCTGATGGTGCTCGTCGCCCTGTCCTATTTCGAGTCGCGCGAATACAAGCGCAACCACGGCGGCGAAGGGATGATCCATCACTGGATGGCCGAACACCACCTGCTCGACTGGCGGCGCAAGCACTAGCCGAGCCGCCGGCGGCGTCCGGGCCACCCGATGCGCGGCCCGCGCGCAAACGTGCCGTCCCGGCGCGGTGGCAGCCGCGTACCGCTGAAATTAACAGGGCCGGATACATCCGCTCGATCCGAATAGCCGAACGCCGTCGCGTGGCAGCCTGCCGCGCGACGGCGTTCGTTTGCGTGCGCGCCGTGACCGGCGCACCGCGATTCGGGGGTCAGCCCAGGAAATGCCGGGCGTAGCGCGCGTTGATGTCCGACAACCGGAACAGCGTCAGGAAATCCGCGCAGTTGAAGTCGGGATCCCACGCCGGCGCGCCGCAAATCTTCGCGCCGAGGCGCAGATAACCCTTGATCAGCGGCGGCGGCGCGACGACGGTGCCGGTCTGCAGCTCGTCGACCGGCAGCGCCGTATGCGGGAACGCGCGGTATTCCGGCGCCGTCAGCGAGTTCGCGGGCAGCGACTGATACAGGTTTGCCGCATAGTGCCCGCCGTCGGCCATCGACACGCTCGCGCAACCGAGCATCGTCTCGTAGCCGTTCTGCATCATGTACGCGCCGAGACCGCCCCACAGCGCCATGATCACGGCGCCGCTGCGGTAGTCGCTGTGCACGCACGAGCGGCCGACCTCGACCATCTTGCCGCGCAGGTGCGTCAGGCGCGACAGGTCGAATTCGCCTTCCGCATACAGACGGCCGACGCGCGCGGCCTGGTGCGGCGGCAGCACGCGGTACGTGCCGACCACTTTCAGGGTGTCCAGATCGCGCACCAGCAGGTGGTCACAATAGGCGTCGAACGGATCGACGTCGAGACCGGAGGGACCACTGACCTGTGCGCCCATCTCTTCGGCGAACACGGTGTAACGCAGGCGCTGGGCCTCGCGCAGTTCGTCTTCCGTGCGCGCCCAGGCGGCACGCAGACGGTACTCGGATGTGACGGTTTCGGCAGCGCGCGGCAGGTGACGCCGCGTCGTGTCGAGGGGCAGCGAGGCAAAAGGGAGCGTAGGCGTCGGCAGTTCTCGCATTAGGCTTTCCTGGTCGTAAGGAATAGGACGACATGCCAGCCAATGTAGTAACCGGCCGTTACCGTTCTGTGGCACGACCGTGTCCTTTCAATGACGTGTCGCCGAATTGACTTTAGCAGAAAGCTTGCGAAACCGTATGAAGAATGCCTTCAACCCCCTTCACACAAGGTCCGGCGTCAATACCGCGCGCAGCACGGCCTGACGGCTGCCGTCGCGCGTGCGGCTCGCGAGCCACACGATGCCGCCCTTCTTGACGCTCCAGCTGTCGTCGTTGCCGGCGATCAACTGCGCAGCGACGCTGCCGAGCGTCGGCTGGTGCCCGACGATCACGACCGTCGGCGCGATGCCGTCGGGCCAGCCGGCGGCCGTCAGCACGTCTTCGACGCTGCCGCCCGGCGCGAGCGCCTCGATGGTCCGGTACTGGTCAGTCAGCGCCTCGACGGTCTGCACGGTGCGTGCGGCCGGGCTCGCGAGGATCACGCTGCTCGATTCGAGCCGGCTACGCAGCCACTTGGCCATCGCCTGCGCTTCCTTGCGCCCGCGGGCGGTCAGCTGGCGCGCGAGGTCGCTTGCCGCGTAGTCTTCGGCTTCGGCGTGGCGCCACAGGATCAGGTTCATCATGATGTCTCTCCATGCGTCGGTGCACGATCCGGGCACATGCATGCGCGCCGGTCGCCCATCTGCAAATTGTCGTCGATCGCGGCCGTTTCGCCATCACATACATCGTATGCATAACGTGGTTGACCCCGCCCCCCATTAGGCGATAGAATCTTTGGCTCGTCGGAGCGTAGCGCAGCCTGGTAGCGCATCTGATTTGGGATCAGAGGGTCGTAGGTTCGAATCCTATCGCTCCGACCACGAGATACACGATAAGGGTTGCAAGCCATCGCGCTTGCAGCCCTTTTTCGTTTGGTCCGCCGCGCGCCGTTCGCCGCCACGCGCTGGCGTTCCGTCCGCCACCCGCGCACGAATCTTGCGGGAACACACGATAATATCCGTGACCAACCCGCAACCGCGCATGAAAAAACACGCTCTCAAGATCGCCCTGCTCGGCGCGCTGCTCGCCTCCGGCGCCGCGCCGGCCAAGTCGCTCGACAATGCGCTCGACTGCCACTCGAACGGCCACAAGTTCGTCGCGCCGCTGCTCGCGGCCGGCGACATCCAGTCGGAGCCGATGCACGTCGAATCGAATTCCGTGAATGCGTTCCGCACGAACCATCCGCTGACCGCGTACGGCTTCGGCGTCTATGTCGTGCTCGGCTACCAGGCGAACGACCCGATCTTCCAGCCGGGCGACGGCACGCCGATCGGCGAATGGGCGTACGGCGTCGTGGTGCGCGGTACGAAGAACGCGGTGGAACAGGCCGTGCGCAAGGCCGGCAGCGATGCCACCGTCAAGCAGGCGTTCCCGTTCCTGACCGCGATCGTGTGCTCGGACTGAGCGCGTCGCAAGGAAGGCCGTGCGGCGCGAGCGCGCCGCCCCGGTACCGGCGCGTTACGCGCCCGTATAAACCACGCGATACGGAATACCGACCTTCTCCCACTCGGCCGCTTCCTGGCTGAGGCTGTAGTCGGTCAGCGGGTTCTGCTCGACCCACGCGCCCGGCAGGCGCACTTCATACCCGCCCTTCTTCATCTGCGACACGGAAATCTCCGGCAGCCCGGCATCGGTCCGGCGCCGGCACAGCAGCGCCGCCAGCCGCAGACAGAACAGCAGCGGCCATTCGACCTCCCGCGCCTGCGACAGCTTGCCGAGCTTGCCCGCGTGCCCGAGCACGAGCGCGGCCAGGCGCGCCTGGTCGGTGCGCGAGAAACCCGGCATGTCGGCATTGCTCGCGATATACGCGGAATGCTTGTGATACGAGCTGTGCGAGATCGACAGGCCGATCTCGTGCAACGCGGCAGCCCAGCCGAGGAACATCCGGCCTTCCTCGCGCTGCTCGTCGTCGTCGGAGTCCTCGAGCTCGTCGTAGAACCGCACGGCCAGCCCGGCGATCCGCTCGGCCTGCGCACGATCGACGCCATAACGGCGCGTGAAGCCTTCGACGGTCACCGCACGCATGTCCTCGTGCTGGGTCCGGCCGAGCAGGTCGTACAGCACGCCGAGACGCAGCGCGCCGTCGGTGGTATCGACATAGTCGATGCCCAGTTCCTCGAACACCGCGAGCATGATCGCGAGGCCGCCGGCGAGCACCGGCACGCGATCGGGCTTCAACGCGACCAGCTTCAGCCGGTTCACGTTCTCGGACTTGATCAGCGCGCGCTTCAGGCGTTCGAGCCCGCCGCGCGAAATGCCGTGCGTGATGCCCGCATCGTTGAAGCCGTTCGCCTCGACGAGCTCCGCGAGCGCCCGCGCGGTGCCGGACGAACCGATCGCCTGGTCCCAGCCGGCTTTCTTGTATTCGCTCGAAATGATCTGGATCTCGCGCTTGGCCGCGAGTTCGGCCTGCCGCATCGTGTATTCGTCGACGTTGCCGGCCGGGAAGAACGCCCGGCTATGGCTCACGCAGCCGATATAGAGGCTCTCCATCACGATCGGCGTGTAGTGCGAGCCGATGATGAATTCGGTCGAGCCGCCGCCGATGTCGACGACGAGCCGCTTGCCGGCGCTCGCCGGCACCGAATGCGCGGCGCCCGCGTAGATCAGACGCGCCTCTTCGCGGCCCGCGATCACTTCGATCGGAAAACCGAGCGCCGCTTCGGCCTCGCCGAGAAACTCGCCCGCGTTCTTCGCGACACGCAGCGTGTTGGTCGCCACCGCCCGCACGTGATCGGGATGGAAATCGCGCAGGCGCTCGCCGAACCGCTTGAGCGCATCCCAGCCACGTTCCTGCGACGCGCGATCGAGCATCTTGTCGCTCGACAGGCCCGCGGCCAGTCGAACGGGCTCGCGCAGCGCATCGACGGGATAGATCTGGCTGCCCGCCGGCGTCTCCTCGACGCGCCCGACGATCAGCCGGAAGCTGTTCGAGCCGAGATCCACGGCAGCCAGCAAGTGGGGAGAGGTAACCATCAGAAGGGGGCTCCGTGCGCGTTCGCCCTCGGCAGCCGGTCCGGCGCGCGCAAGGCGATCAATCAAAGGCGACATTTTAAGCGTGGAACGCTTGCCGTTGCCACGCTCCACGGGCATGTACCCCGGTAGATTGTATATAGCGGAAACATTTATGAGACAAAACGGTTCCGGCGTAGAATTTCCCGATATAAATACACCACCGTCATCAGAACGTCATCGTACCGTGAGAGTTTCCGAGCGTCCTTTCGAATCATCGCCCGAATCACCCCCTACTCTGCCGATGTCCGTCCGTTATCCGCTTCTCAATCGTGAACTCGGCATCCTCGGTTTCAACGAGCGCGTGCTGGCCCAAGCGGCCGACCCGCAAGTTCCGTTGCTCGAGCGCCTGCGCTTCATCTGCATCACGAGCAGCAACCTCGACGAATTCTTCGAAGTCCGCATGGCCGGCCTTCAGGAACAGATTCGCGACAACCCCGGCGCACTGACGCCCGACGGCATGTCGCTGCAGCACGCCAGCGATCTCGTCGTCGAACGCGCGCAGCGGCTCGTGCACCGTCAGTACACGATGCTGCACGAGACCGTGCTGCCCGCGCTCGAACAGGAAGGCATCTACTTCCACGCGAGCGACACGTGGAACGACGAGCAGCTCGATTGGGCGCGCCGCTACTTCCTCGATGAACTGCTGCCGGTGCTGACGCCGATCGGCCTCGATCCCGCGCACCCGTTCCCGCGCGTGCTGAACAAGAGCCTGAACTTCGTCGTCGAGCTCGAAGGCCGCGACGCGTTCGGCCGACAGGCGGTCATGGGCATCGTGCAGGCGCCGCGCGCGCTGCCGCGCGTCGTGCGCATGCCGCAGGCGCTGTCGGGCTTCGAGCACGGCTTCGTCCTGCTCAGCTCGTTCATGCAGCGCTTCGTCGGCGAACTGTTCCCGCAACTCGTCGTCAAGAGCTGCAACCAGTTCCGCATCACGCGCAACAGCGAGCTGTTCGTCGACGAGGACGAAATCACGAACCTGCGCGTCGCGCTGCAGGGCGAACTGCCCGCGCGTCACCTCGGCAACGCGGTGCGGCTCGAAGTGTCGGCCGACACGCCGCAGCACATCGTGCGGCGCCTGCTCGAGGAAAGCCTGCTGGACGAGAAGGACTGCTATCGCGTGGCCGGCTCCGTGAACCTCGTGCGCCTGATGCAGATCCCCGATCTCGTCGACCGCCCCGACCTGAAGTTCACGCCGTTCGCCGCATCGATCCCGACCGCGATCGTGAGCGCGCCGACGATGTTCGACGCGATCGACGACGGCGACATCCTGCTGCACCATCCGTACGAGAGCTTCCAGCCGGTGCTCGAACTGCTGCAGCAGGCCGCGAAGGACCCGAGCGTCGTCGCGATCAAGCAGACGATCTACCGCACCGGCACCGATTCGCCGCTGATGGACGCACTGATGGAAGCCGCGCGCAACGGCAAGGAAGTGACGGTCGTCGTCGAACTGCTCGCGCGCTTCGACGAGGAAACCAACATCAACTGGGCGTCGCAGCTCGAAGCCGTCGGCGCGCATGTCGTGTATGGCGTAGTCGGCCACAAGTGCCATGCGAAGATGATGTTGATCGTGCGGCGCGTCGTGCAGGACGGCAAGGCATCGCTGCGCCGCTACGTGCACCTCGGCACCGGCAACTATCACCCGCGCACCGCCCGCCTCTACACCGACTTCGGGCTGATGACGGCCGACCAGAAGATCTGCGAGGACGTCCACCACGTGTTCCAGCAACTGACCGGGATCGGCGGCGAACTCACGCTGCACGAGCTGTGGCAGTCGCCGTTCACGCTGCATCCGCGCATCATCGAATCGATCCAGGCGGAGATCGACAATGCGCGCGCCGGCAAGCGTGCGCGGGTGGTCGCGAAGATGAACGCGCTCCTGGAGCCGTCGGTGATCGCCGCGCTGTACGAGGCGTCGCAGGCCGGCGTCAAGGTCGACCTGATCGTGCGCGGCGTGTGCGCGCTGAAGCCGGGCGTGCCGGGGCTGTCGGAAAACATCACGGTGCGCTCGATCGTCGGCCGCTTCCTCGAACACCACCGGATCTACTATTTCCACGCGGGCGGCGCCGAGGATGTCTATCTGTCGAGCGCCGACTGGATGGACCGCAACCTGTTCCGCCGCGTCGAAGTCGCGTTCCCGATCCGCGAGCGCAAGCTGAAGCGCCGCGTGATCGCCGAAGGGCTGTCGGTCTGCCTCGGCGACAACCAGTTGGCATGGCAAATGCAAAGCGACGGCCACTACCGCCGGCGCCGCGCAGGCAAGACGATTCGCAACGCGCAGCTCGGCTTGCTCGCGAAGTTCTGTACGTAAACACACGGCGGACGGTTTCGCGCCGCACGCCAAACAAAAAAGCACAGCCCGCGGGCTGTGCTTTTTTATTTCAGGTGGAGCGCCGCAGTGCGGCACCCGACCCGCGTCACGCGCTCACGCCTCGAACGTGGCCGGCCGGATCGCGATGATCCGCGCTGCCGGGAAACGCGCGGTGAACGTGCTGCCGCGTCCTTCCTCGCTCTGCACATACAGGTGCGAGTCGTGCCGCTGCAGCACGTGCTTGACGATCGCGAGCCCGAGCCCGGTGCCGCCCGTATCGCGCGAGCGGCTGCGGTCGACGCGGTAGAAGCGCTCGGTCAGCCGCGGCAGGTCGGCGGCTGGAATGCCGAAGCCGCTGTCGGTGACGGAGAACACGCCCTGCGCGCCCTCGCGCCGCCACGACACGACGATCTTGCCGCCGTCCGGCGTATAGCGGATCGCATTGGTGACGAGGTTCGCGAACGCGCTGAACACCTCGGTCTGCGCGCCCGTGACGCCGAGCGTCTCGTCGATCGAGAACGCGATCTCGTGATGCCCGTTCGACAGCGTCTGCGCGTCCTCCTTCAGATGGTCGAACACGGCGCGCATGTCGATCGCGCGATCGAGCGGCGGCTTGCTCTCGCCCTCGAGCTTCGCGAGCACCAGCAGGTCGGTGACGATGTGCCGCATCCGCGACGCCTGCTGCTCCATCATCTCGAGATAGCGCGCGCGATCTTCCTCGTTCAGCGGCAGTTCGCGCATCGTCTCGAGGAAGCCCGACAGCACGGTGAGCGGTGTCTTCAGCTCGTGCGACACGTTGGCGACGAAGTCGCGCCGCATCGCGTCGGTGCGCTCGAGCTCCGTGATGTCCTGCGTGAGCAGCAGCTTGCGGTTCTCGCCGTACGGAAACACCTGCACGGCCAGCACGTTTTGCCGCGAGTCGCCCATCCCGTGCATCACGAGCGTTTCGTCGTAATGCTGCGCGTTCAGATAGCGGACGAAATCGGGATGACGCACCAGGTTCGTGATGTGCTGGCGCAGGTCGCGCTTTGCATCGAGGCCGAAATGCACCTCGGCGATCGCGTTGCACCACTCGATCTGGTCGTGGTCGTCGAGCATCGCCACACCGTTCGGCGACGCCTGGATCGCCTGGATGAAGCGCGAATGCTGCTGCTCGACCTGACGCACCTGCGCATGCCACTGCTTCGCGAGCTTGTGCAGCCGGTAGTAGATTTCGCCCCAGATGCCCGGCGCGCTCGGCACCTCGCCATAGACGGGGGCATCGAGCAGACGCCACAGGCGTTGCGTATGGAAGGTACTGAAGAAGCCCTGCGCAACCAGCATCACGACCGCGAACCCCAAGCCCGCGATCGGGCCGGCGAACACGCCGACCAATACGCTGAGCAGCACGAGCAACACGAGCGACACGAGAAAGCGCGCCCAGATGATGTTCATGATTCAGCGCCCGAAAGAAGGAACGGCATGCCGTGGCACACGGCATGTCCGGATACGTTACGCGTGCTTCGCGAGCCGGTAGCCGCTGCCGCGCACGGTCTCGATCATCGCATCGCAGCCGGCCGGTTTCAAGGCCGCGCGCAATCGTTTGATGTGCACGTCGACGGTGCGCTCCTCGACGAACACGTGATCGCCCCACACCTGGTCGAGCAGTTGCGTGCGGCTGTGCACGCGTTCCGGATGCGTCATGAAGAAATGCAGCAGGCGGAACTCGGTCGGACCGAGATCGAGCTTGATCTCGCTGCCGTCGCCGTGTGCGGCGACCCGATGCGTGGCCGGATCGAGACGCAGCCCGTTGATCGACACGACGTCCTCGGTCAGCTGCGGCGCGCGGCGGCGCAGCACGGCCTTGATCCGCGCCATCAGTTCCTTCGGCGAGAACGGCTTCGTCACGTAGTCGTCCGCGCCGATCTCGAGGCCGAGCACCTTGTCCTGCTCGTCGCCGCGCGCGGTCAACATGATGATCGGGATATGCTTGGTCCGTTCGTTGTTGCGCAGGTCGCGCGCGAACGCGATGCCGGACTTGCCCGGCAGCATCCAGTCGAGCAGCACGAGATCGGGCAGCACATCGCTGATCAGGTTCTGCGCCTGCTCCGCGTTGTACGCCCGGATCGGGCAGTGGCCGGCATGCTGGAGATTCACCGAGATCAGTTCGGAAATCGCTGGCTCATCTTCAACGACGAGAATGTTGCTGGGCATCGGCACCTCTGTTTTTTCCTGTACGTGGTGGCGTTAACTGTTGGCTTCGCGGTCGAGCGTGTCGCGCGGCTGGTGCCGCACGTCGGTGCCCTTCACGATGTAGATGATGAACTCGGCGATGTTCTTCGCGTGGTCGCCGATCCGTTCGATCGCCTTCGCGATGAACAGGTATTCGAGGCCGACCGAGATCGTGCGCGGATCTTCCTGCATGTACGACACGAGCTTGCGCACGAACGCGCGGAATTCCAGGTCGATTTCCTTGTCGTCCTTGACGATCTGCGCGGCGGCCACCGTATCGAGGCGCGCGAACGCGTCGAGCGCGCGGCGCAGGATCGTCACGGCCATCTCGCCCGACACCTTGATCTCGGCGATGTTCACCGTGCGCGCGGCCGGTTCGTCGACCAGGCGACGCACGCGCTTCGCGATCTTCTCGGCCTCGTCGCCGGCGCGCTCGAGGTTCGTAATCGTTTTCGAGATCGACATCAGAAGACGCAGGTCACGCGCGGCAGGCTGCCTCCGCGCGATGATGTTGCCGCATTCCTGGTCGATGTCGACTTCCATCGCGTTCAGCGTTTCCTCGGCCGCGATCACCTTCTCGGCCGCATCGCGGTCGAATTCGTTGAGCGCGTGCATCGCGCCCACGATCTGCGACTCGACGAGCCCGCCCATTTCCAGCACTTTCGACGACACGGCATTCAGGTCCGCGTCGAACTGGCTCGACAGATGTTTATCCGACATGGTTGTGATTCTCCGTCATCAGCCGAAACGGCCGGTGATGTAGTCTTCCGTTTCCTTGCGCACCGGCTTGATGAAGATCTTTTCGGTTTCGCCGAATTCGATCAGCTCGCCCAGGTACATGTAGGCCGTGAAGTCCGAGCAGCGCGCGGCCTGCTGCATGTTGTGCGTGACGATCACGACCGTGTAGTCGCTCTTCAGCTCGGCGATCAGTTCTTCGATGCGCCCCGTCGAGATCGGGTCGAGCGCCGAGCACGGTTCGTCGAGCAGCAGCACTTCCGGTCGGATCGCGATGCCGCGCGCAATGCACAGACGCTGCTGCTGGCCGCCGGACAGCCCGTAGCCGCTCTGGTTCAGCTTGTCCTTCACTTCGTTCCACAGCGCCGCCTTGGTCAGCGCCCATTCGACGCGGTCGTCCATTTCGGAGCGCGTGAGCTTCTCGAACATCTTCACGCCGAACGCGATGTTGTCGTAGATCGACATCGGGAACGGGGTCGGCTTCTGGAACACCATGCCGATCCGCGCGCGCAGCAGCGAGATGTCGCGCTTGGTGGTCAGCAGGTTCTCGCCGTCCATCAGGATTTCGCCTTCGGCGCGCTGCTCCGGATAGAGCGCGAACATCTTGTTGAAGGTGCGCAGCAGCGTCGACTTGCCGCAGCCCGACGGGCCGATGAACGCCGTCACCTTCCCTTCGGGAATGCGCAGGTTGATGTTCTTCAGCGCGTGGAACTTGTTGTAGAAGAAGTTGAGGTTGTTGACCTCGATCTTCGCGTTCAGCGGCGCCAGCGGACGGCCATGTGCCGCATCGTGCGTGCCGGCGGGCGCAGCGGTGCGCTCGACGGGATTCAGGTGGCTTTCTGCCATATTCATCGGATTGCTCCGCCGTTACTTTTTCGAGAAGATCGAGCGCGCCAGGATGTTGAGTCCGAGCACCCCGAGCGTAATCAGGAACACGCCTGCCCATGCGAGCGATTGCCATTCCGCGAACGGGCTCATCGCGAACTTGTAGATCGTGACGGGCAGGTTCGCCATCGGCTGGCTCATGTCCCACGAGAAGAACTGGTTCGACAGTGCCGTGAACAGCAGCGGCGCCGTTTCGCCGGCAATCCGTGCGACCGCGAGCAGCACGCCCGTCACGATCCCGCCGACCGACGCACGCAGCGTGATCTTCAGCACCATCCGCCACTTCGGCGTACCGAGCGCGACGGCCGCTTCACGCAGTGCGTTCGGCACGAGCTTCAACATGTTCTCGGTCGTGCGGATCACGATCGGAATCTGCAGCAGTGCAAGCGCAATCACGCCGGCCCAGCCCGAGAAGCGCCCCGACTTCGCGACGACGATCGCGTACACGAACAGGCCGATGACGATCGACGGCGCCGACAGCAGGATGTCGTTGATGAAGCGAATCGTGCTCGCCAGCAGGTTCTTCTGGCCGTATTCGGCGAGATAGACGCCCGCGAGAATGCCGATCGGCGTGCCGACCAGCGTACCGAAACCGCACAACAGCAGGCTGCCGACGATCGCGTTCGCCAGACCGCCGCCTTCCGTGTTCGGTGCCGGCGTCGATTCGGTGAACAGCTGCAGCGACAGGCCGCCGATGCCGAGATGCACCGTCGTGTAGAGAATCCACACGAGCCACAGCAGGCCGAATGCCATCGCACCGAGCGACGCGGTGAGCGCGATCGCGTTGGTGACCTTGCGCTTGCGCTGCAGCCGGTTGCGCATCGCCTCGAGGACGGCGCCGTCCGGCCCCGGGAAATTCATGATGGGCTCGCTCATTTCTTGCCCTCTCCCTTCTCGAGACGAAGCAGCAGCAGTTTGGAGATGGACAGCACGATGAACGTGATCACGAACAGGATCAGGCCCAGTTCCATCAGCGCGGACGTATGCAGGCCCGGTTGCGCTTCCGCGAATTCGTTCGCGAGCGCCGACGTGATGCTGTTGCCCGGCGCGAACAGCGACACGCTGTCGAGCAGGTTCGTGTTGCCGATCACGAACGTCACGGCCATCGTTTCGCCGAGCGCGCGGCCGAGGCCGAGCATCACGCCGCCGATCACGCCGGTCTTCGTATAGGGCAGCACGACCTTCCACATCACTTCCCACGTCGTGCAGCCGATCCCGTAGGCCGATTCCTTCAGCAGCACGGGCGTGACTTCGAACACGTCGCGCATCACCGACGCGATGTACGGGATGATCATGATCGCGAGGATCACGCCGGCCGCGAGAATGCCGATGCCGATAGGCGGGCCGGCCGTCAGCGGGCCGAGCACCCACACGTTCGCGAACAGGTGGCCGATCGGCTTCTGGAAATATTCGGCGAAGATCGGGGCGAACACGAGCAGCCCCCACATGCCGTACACGATCGACGGAATCGCGGCGAGCAGTTCGATCGCAATGCCGAGCGGACGGCGCAGCCACACGGGCGACAGCTCGGTCAGGAACAGCGCGATGCCGAAGCTGACGGGCACCGCGATGGCGAGTGCAATGATCGACGTCACGATCGTGCCGTAGATCGGCACGAGTGCGCCATAGACATCCGAATTGGGATCCCACTCGGATTGCAACAGGAAGCCGAGGCCGAACTTCTGGATAGTCGGCATCGACGCAATGATCAGGGAAACGATGATCCCGCCCAGCAGCAGCAGGGTCACGATCGCGGCAAGCCGTGCGAGGCCGCCGAACAGAACGTCTCCGAGGCGGCTCGGCGCGCGCTGCTGCGCGGCGTCGGCGGGTCGGGAGGACGTGTAGGAAATATCAGACATGGGCGCCTGTTCTGGATCGCCGGGCGCCGTGACGCCCGGCCTTACCGCACACACTGCCCGACCGGCACGGCCGGGCAGCGAACCGCTGCAATACTTACTCGGCGGCGACCGGCTTGCCCGATGCGTCCGTCACCTTCGTCTTCCACTGCTTGCGGATTTCCGTCTCGACCGCCGGCGGCAGCGAGATGTAGTCGAGGCTGTCGGCTGCCTTCTCGCCGTTCTTGAACGCCCAGCTGAAGAACTTCAGCGTTTCGACGCCCTGCTCCGGCTTGTCCTGCTTCGCGTGCAGCAGCACGAAGGTCGCGCCGACGACCGGCCATGCTTCCTTGCCCGGCTGGTTCGTCAGGATCTGGTAGAACGACTTCGACCAGTTCGCGCCCGCGGCAGCAGCCTTGAACGTTTCGGTCTTCGGCTCGACCACCGTGCCCGTCGAGTTCTTCAGCGCGGTGTAGATCATGTTGTTCTTCTTCGCGTACGCCCATTCGACGTAGCCGATCGCGCCCGGCAGGCGCTGCACGAAGGCTGCGACGCCGTCGTTGCCCTTGCCGCCCGTGCCCGTCGGCCAGTTGACCGTCGTGCCTTCGCCGATCTTCGACTTCCACTCGTCGTTGACCTTCGACAGGTAGTTCGTCCAGATGAAGCTCGTGCCCGAACCGTCAGCGCGGCGAACGACCGCGATGTCCGTATCCGGCAGCTTGACCTTCGGGTTCAGCGCGGCGATCGCCGGGTCGTTCCACTTCTTGATCTTGCCGAGGTAGATGTCGCCGAGCACCGGGCCCGACAGCGTCAGTTCACCGGCCTTCACGCCCGGCACGTTGACGACCGGCACCACGCCGCCGACCACCGTCGGGAACTGGAACAGGCCTTCCTTCGCGAGCTCTTCATCCTTCAGCGGAGCGTCCGAGCCGGCAAAATCGACCGTCTTTGCATTGATCTGCTTCAGGCCGCCCGACGAGCCGATACCTTGGTAGTTCACCTTCGCGCCGCCGGACTGCTGATAGTCAGCGGCCCATTTCGTATAGATCGGCATCGCGAACGTGCTGCCTGCGCCCGTGATGTCGGCAGCTTGAGCGGCGACGGCGAAAAGCGCGCCAGCCAGGCCGGCAATCGCGGTTTGCATCAATTTCATGAGACCTCCAGTGTGTGAGCGGATGACTACGGCACCGCGAAGGTTAGGGGCTCCTCATGACGTTAATGTGACAATCGATGAAACTGGCGTGACAGTAACATGACTGGTTGAAAGGGAGTAGCGGGCGTCCGGCGGACCGCCGCGGAGGCGCGGCGCGCCGGGGATGGCGGCAAGGATTGCCGGCCCGGCAGGGATGGTGGAGGCACGCGCCGACGCGGGCTGCGAGCGGATCGTATCGCAGCCGGCACCGGCCGCAAAGCCCCTTGCAACTGGCTGCCACGATTCAGGGGCGGGAGGTTTTCCTGGACAGACGAAATGCGCGTCGCAGGCACCGTCCGTTAATAACGCAAACCTTTGCGTATGAAGAATTGCGGCGCCCGCAGGCGCCGCATGTCGATTCACCGGAGCGCCGGCGCGCACGCGGCCGAACCGGCGCGCGCCGTCGCTGCTTCGGCTCAGCTCGTCGCCACGCGCACCGCGTCGGCGATCGCCTCCGCATGGCGGGTCGCGTCGGCCGCGTGCTGCGCCTCGACCATCACCCGCAGGACCGGCTCGGTGCCCGACGCGCGAATCAGCACGCGGCCGCGGCCGGCGAGCGCGCTTTCGGCCGCGTCGATCGCCGCGCGAATCGATGCGCTGCCCTTCCAGTCGGCGCCCGGCTTCATCCGCACGTTGATCAGCTTCTGCGGGAACAGCGTGACGCCGTCGAGCATCTGCGCGAGCGTGCGGCCGCTGCGCTTGAGCGCGGCCAGCACGAGCAGTGCCGACACGATGCCGTCGCCGGTCGAATGCCGGTCGAGCGACAGGATGTGGCCCGAGCCTTCCGCGCCGAGCTGCCAGCCGCGCTCGCGCAACTGTTCGAGCACGTAGCGGTCGCCGACCGCCGCGCGCACGAACGCCACGCCCTCGCGCTGCAACGCAACCTCGACCGCGAGGTTCGTCATCAGCGTGCCGACCGCGCCGTCGACCTTGCCGTCGGTGGCGATCCGGTCCTTCACGAGCACGTAGAGCAGTTCGTCGCCGTTGAACAGCCGGCCCGTCGAATCGACGACCTGCAGGCGGTCCGCATCGCCGTCGAGCGCGATGCCGAGATCCGCGTGGTTCGCGCGCACCGCGCGCACCAGCGCGTCGGGCGCCGTCGCGCCGACGCCGTCGTTGATGTTGAAGCCGTTCGGCGCGACGCCGATCGGGATCACGTCCGCGCCGAGTTCATGGAACACGTGCGGCGCGATCTGGTACGCGGCGCCGTGCGCGCAGTCGATCACGAGCTTCAGCCCGCGCAGGTCGTATGCGGCCGGGAACGTGCTCTTGCAGAACTCGATGTAGCGGCCGGCCGCGTCGTCGAGGCGGCGGGCCTTGCCCAGCCCGTCCGACGGTGCGCATTCGAGCGGCTTGTCGAGCCACGCTTCGATCGCGGCTTCGGTATCGTCGGGCAGCTTGTTGCCGTCCGCGGAGAAGAACTTGATGCCGTTGTCGTGATACGGGTTGTGCGACGCGCTGATCACGACGCCGGCCGACAGGCGCAGCGCGCGCGTCAGGTATGCGACGCCCGGCGTCGGCATCGGGCCGGCCAGCATCACGTCGACGCCGGCCGCCGAGAAGCCGGCTTCGAGCGCGGCCTCGAGCATGTAGCCCGACACGCGCGTGTCCTTGCCGATCAGCACCGTCGGACGCGCGCCGGCCGCGACGTCGGACGTGCCGGCCAGTACCTTGCCGGCTGCGTAGCCGAGACGCAACACGAAATCAGGCGTGATGGGCGCATCGCCCACCGTACCGCGAATGCCGTCCGTGCCGAAATATCGACGCCCCATGTGAACCTTCCTCCTTCGTCTTTCCGAGTTCTGACTTATTGTTGCCGCGCGGCTTCGCGCACGGCGTTCCAGACCTTCAGCGCATCGACCGTCGCCGCGACGTCGTGCACGCGCACGATCGCGGCACCCCGCGCGACCGCACACAACGCGGCGGCCACGCTCGCCGCGACGCGTTCCATCGGCGGCTTGCCGCCGATCACCGCGCCGAGCATCGACTTGCGCGACATCCCCGCGAGAATCGGATACGCGCGCCCGTCGGGCCGCGCGGGCGCCGTGTCCGGCAACGCGGCAAGCAGCGCGTAATTGTCGTCGACCACCGCCTTGCCGAACCCGAACCCCGGATCGACGCAGATCCGTTCCGGCGCGATGCCGGCGTCGCGCAGCGCCTGCGCGCGTGCGGCGAGAAAGTCGCGCACGTCGGTCACGACGTCGCCGTAGTCGGGCTCACCGACCTGCATCGTCTGCGGCTCGCCGAGCATGTGCATCGCGCACAGCCCGCTGTTGCCTTCGCGCACCGCGTCGATCGCGCCCGGCTGGCGGAACCCCCAGATGTCGTTGATCAAATCCGCGCCCGCCGCGAGCGCCGCGCGCATCACGGCCGGCTTGTAGGTGTCGATCGACAGCGGCACGTTCAGCGGCCGCAGCGCCTCGACGAGCGGAATCACGCGTGCGAGCTCCTCGTCGAGCGGCACGGGCGGCGCGCCTGGGCGCGTCGACTCGCCGCCGATGTCGATCAGGTCGACGCCGTCGGCGATCATCCGCTCGGCCTGGCGCAGCGCATCGTCGCGCGCGAGGAAACGGCCGCCGTCAGAAAACGAATCGGGGGTGGCGTTGAGGATGCCCATCACGAGCGGGCGCTCGAACGTCAGCGAGAAGCGGCCGCACTGGAGCGGCGCGGGAATGAACGCGGAAACAGCGGAATCGGACACGGGCAGGAGGCGTTGATGAAAGCAAAACGGGCCGGTGTGAAGCCACACCAGCCCGTGAACGGTGCTACAGCGGAGGTTATGCCGGCGAAGCAGGCGCCGGTGCGTTGCCCGGCTTTACTTCGGCGGCCGTACCGCCACCCGACGAATCGCCGCCGACAGCCGGCGAGCTCTTCGGCGAGCGCGGCGGGCGCCCTTCCATGATGTCGTTGATCTGATCGGCGTCGATCGTCTCCCACTCCATCAGTGCGGCCGTCATCGCCTCGACCTTGTCGCGGTTCTCTTCGAGCAGGCGGCGCGCAAGGCCGTACTGTTCGTCGAGCACGCGGCGGATTTCGCCGTCGACCTTCTGCTGCGTCGCTTCCGAGATCGTGCGCGTGAAGCCGCGGCCGAACGGACCGTTGTCGCTCTCGTCGTCGACGTAGACCATCGGTCCGAGCGCGTCGGTCATGCCGAAGCGGGCCACCATCGCGCGCGCCGTCTGCGTCGCCTTGTTGAAGTCGTCCGATGCGCCGGTGCTGATCAGGTTCAGGAACAGCTCCTCGGCCACGCGGCCGCCGAACAGGATCGCCAGGCGGTCGAGCAGGTAGTCCTTCGAGTACGTCTCGTTGTCATGCTCCGGCAGCTGCCACGTGACACCCAGCGCGCGACCGCGCGGGATGATCGTGACCTTGTGCACCGGATCGGCCTTCGGCAGCAGCTTCGCGATCACCGCGTGGCCCGACTCGTGGTAAGCCGTCGCGCGCTTCGCTTCCTCGCGAATCACGGCCGACTTGCGCTCCGGACCCATGAAGATCTTGTCCTTCGCGTCCTCGAAATCCTGCATCTCGACGATGCGCTTGCCGCGGCGTGCAGCGAACAGCGCCGCTTCGTTCACGAGGTTCGCGAGATCCGCACCCGAGAAGCCCGGCGTGCCGCGCGCGATGACCGCTGCGTCGACGTCGTTCGCGATCGGCACCTTGCGCAGGTGCACGCGCATGATCTGCTCGCGGCCACGGATGTCCGGCAGGCCGACATAGACCTGGCGGTCGAAACGGCCCGGACGCAGCAGCGCCTTGTCGAGCACGTCGGAACGGTTGGTCGCGGCAATCACGATCACGCCCGAGTTCGCCTCGAAGCCGTCCATCTCGACCAGCATCTGGTTCAGCGTCTGCTCGCGCTCGTCGTTGCCGCCGCCCATGCCGGCGCCGCGATGACGACCGACCGCGTCGATTTCGTCGATGAACACGATGCACGGTGCATGCTTCTTCGCCTGCTCGAACATGTCGCGCACACGGGCCGCACCGACACCGACGAACATTTCGACGAAGTCGGAACCCGAGATGCTGAAGAACGGCACCTTCGCTTCACCCGCGATCGCGCGGGCGAGCAGCGTCTTGCCGGTACCCGGGGGGCCGACGAGCAGCACGCCGCGCGGAATGCGACCGCCCAGCTTCTGGAATTTCTGCGGATCGCGCAGGAAGTCGACGAGCTCGGACACTTCTTCCTTCGCTTCGTCGCAGCCCGCGACGTCGGAGAAGTTCACCGCGTTGTTGTTCTCGTCGATCAGCCGCGCGCGCGATTTCCCGAACGAGAATGCGCCGCCTTTGCCGCCCCCCTGCATCTGCCTCATCATGTAGAACCAGAACACGATGATCAGGATCGTCGGCCCGAGGTAGTACAGCGCGGACATCAGCGCGTTCGGCTCGTCGTCGGCCTTGCCGCTGACCTGCACGCCGTACTTCATCAGATCGCCGACCATCCAGATGTCGCCGGGCGACACGATCTGGTATTTCTGGCCATCAGCCGGAGTGACGGTGAGGTTGCGCCCCTGCACGATGACAGTCTTGACCTTGCCGTTCTTGGCGTCGTCCATGAACTGCGAATAGGACACACCTTCCTGGACGCGGGGCTTGTCGAACTGCTTGAACACCGTAAACAGCACCAGTGCGATCACCAGCCACACTGCTGCCTTCGAAAACATATTGTTGTTCAAAGCACCACTCCTTCACTCGTAGACGAGCGCCTACATTTTCCTTGCGGCGCTCCTCGGTCATTCTAATCCAGTCCGACCACCCCCGCCATAAGCATTGACAACCGCCGCGATAGCGATTCGCTTGCCAGGCAAGGGCCGGAGCCCGTTTGCGGCACCCCGCCCCGCGTCACCGCGGATGCTTCAGTTGCCGACCCAAAATGAACGTTTCGGACGATTTGTCGCGGGACGCCTTCGGCTTGCGCGGCGCGACGATCTTAAACTGCTGTTTGAACTTTTCAACGATCTGGCTGTAGCCGCTGCCGTGAAAACACTTCACGAGCAGCGCACCGTCCGGCTTCAGATGGTTCTGCGCGAATTCGAGCGCCAGATCGCACAGATGCTCGATGCGCGCCGCGTCCGCCGAGGCCACGCCGGAGAGGTTGGGGGCCATGTCGGAAATAACAAGGTCCACCGAGCGACCTTCGAGCACTTCTTCGAGCTGGTGGAGGACGGTGTCCTCGCGGAAGTCGCCCTGGAGGAAATGGACGTCGGCGATCGGCTCCATCGGCAGGATGTCGAGCGCAACGATCGTGCCGTCGATGCCGCCCTCGCGCTCCGCGTCGCGCTTCTTGCCCTGCGCGAGCTTGTTGCGGGCATACTGGCTCCAGCTGCCCGGCGTCGCGCCGAGGTCGACGATCACCTGGCCCGGACGGATCAGCTTGTCCTGCTCGTCGATTTCCTTCAGTTTGTACGCGGCACGCGCGCGATAGCCCTCCCGCTGCGCCATTTTGACGTACGGGTCGTTGATGTGGTCGTGCAGCCAGTGCTGGTTAAAGCGGTTTTTTGCCATTCGAGAGAGAGATTGCTGCTATTTGCTTCGTGAAGCCGTGCTTTTGGCGGATAATACGCGTCTTCTTCGCGCGGCTGCGGCCCCTTCCGGGCCCATGCCGCGATTTTACGTGGTTTCGGCGCGCGGCTGACGCGGTAACTTCCCGCGATTCGCTTCTGACGCAGCGCGCCCCTATTTAGATTTCGACATTTCCATGCCCGCCCTTTCGCTTTCCCCCGCCGAGCGCTCCGCGCTGCGCTCCCAGGCCCATGCGCTCAAGCCCGTCGTGCTGATCGGCGCCGAAGGGCTGACCGACGCCGTGCTGAAGGAAATCAAGGTGCACCTCGCCGCGCACCAGCTGATCAAGATTCGCGTGTTCGGCGACGAGCGCGACGAGCGCGTCGCCATTTACGACGAGATCTGCGACCGCCTGAGCGCGGCGCCGATCCAGCACATCGGCAAGCTGCTGGTGATCTGGAAGCCCGAGGCTGCCGCAGCGGCCCCGGCCCGCGGCCGTCGTGCCGGCACGCTGCCGAGCGCGGCCGAAGCCATCGACGACAAGAAAGGCCGTGCACCGCGCACCGTCAAGGTCGTCAAGGTGTCGCCGAACGCGAGCCCCGTGCGCCGTCCGAGGCCGGTGAAAGTCACGGTGCGCGGCAACGAGCGCGTGACGGCAGGCGGCACGGTGAAGCGTGCGAAAAAGCGTCAGGCCAGCACGAAGCGGCCGCACCAGGACAAGTAATCCTGCTGCGCGGCACGGGGCATCCCGTGCCGCCCTGCCCGCGCGGCGCTCAGGCGTCGCGCGCCGGCAGACGCCAGATCAGCATCAGCCCCAGCACGCTCTCGACGAGATAGAACAGGCTCGAGACACCGTGCAGCATCCCGAAGCGGCTCGCATACGGCGAGTTCGCGATATCGGTGCCCGCATCCATCGCGGCCACCCGCAGCGCGTTCATGAACGGCTGCAGCGCAAAATACCCGACCAGCACGCACGCGACCATCGCCGCGACGATCCAGCGCACGCGACGATAGTCGCCGCTGCCACGTCGTACCTGCTGGTTCGACAACGCGAGCAGCAGCACGCCGCACACGACACCGAGGATCGCCTCGATGCGAAACAGCTGGGCGGCGACCGAACCGGCCGTCATCCGCTCCAGCATCTTGAACAGCACGGGCGCGACCGCATACCCGATCGTCAGCAGGCTGCCGACCCACACGGCCGACAGCAGACGGAACACCCGATGCGGCATCACGTCGCCCCGCTTCAGATGTAGCTGACCGAGATGATTTCGTATTCGCGCACGCCGCTCGGTGCCTGCACGGCCGCGACGTCGCCTTCGGACTTGCCGATCAGCGCACGTGCGATCGGCGAGCTGACCGAGATCAGGCCGTGATCGATATCGGCTTCGTCGTCGCCGACGATCTGATACTTGACGGTGTCGCCCGACTCGAGATCCTCGAGTTCGACCGTCGCGGCAAACACCACGCGACCGTCGGCGTCGAGCACCGTCGGATCGATGACTTGCGCGGCGGACAGCTTCGATTCGAGTTCCGCGATGCGACCCTCGATGAAGCCCTGCTTTTCCTTCGCGGCGTCGTATTCGGCGTTTTCGGACAGATCGCCCTGTGCGCGGGCCTCCGCGATCGCGTTGATCACGGCCGGCCGCTCGACGGACTTGAGGCGCTGCAATTCATCGCGCAGTTGCCCCGCGCCACGCTTTGTCAACGGAATGGTGCTCATAAACGGCTCAATCGCTAAAAACGGCTATAAAAAAAATCACCGCGATTAAGCGCGTTTCCGGCGAACCGGAAACACCGCTTAACCGCGGCACGTGTTGCTTCGACAGGTAACTGACTGCTTAGTTTAGGCGAGCGTGAAGACCTTGTAAATCATAGACTTCCAGATCCTTCAGGTAGCGCAAGCCTTCGACGGCCGCGCGCGCGCCCGACATCGTCGTGTAGTACGTGACCTTATGCGCCTGCGCGCTCATGCGAATCGAACGCGAATCGGCGATCGCCTGGCGCGTCTCGTCGACCGTCGTGAACACGAGGGCGATCTCGCCGTTCTTGATCATGTCGACGATGTGCGGACGGCCGTCCTTCACCTTGTTCACGACCTTCACCGGCACGCCGGC
Source organism: Burkholderia sp. A9 (assembly GCF_000801975.1). Taxonomy (NCBI): domain Bacteria; kingdom Pseudomonadati; phylum Pseudomonadota; class Betaproteobacteria; order Burkholderiales; family Burkholderiaceae; genus Burkholderia; species Burkholderia sp. A9. The sequence goes on from NZ_JSZN01000008.1 coordinate 40,920, forward strand.
CGCTTCGATCGCGGCAGCCGTGCCCTTGGTCGCGACGATCGGGTAGCCGAGGTCGTGCAGCATGCGCGCGACTTCGACGGCCTTCGGCTTGTCCGCGTCCATCACGGTCAGCAGCACCGTGCCCGACTCCGGCAGGCGCGAACCGGCCGCGAGCTGCGACTTGAACAGCGCTTCGCCGAACGTCTGGCCGACGCCCATCACTTCGCCGGTCGAGCGCATTTCAGGCCCGAGGACCGGATCGACGGTCGGGAACTTGACGAACGGGAACACCGCTTCCTTCACGCTGAAGTACGGCGGCTCGACTTCCTTCGTCACGCCCTGCTGCGCGAGCTTCTGGCCGACCATCGCACGCGCCGCGATCTTCGCGAGCGGCAGGCTGGTCGCCTTCGACACGTACGGCACCGTGCGCGACGCGCGCGGGTTCACTTCGAGCACGTAGATGATGTCCTGCTTCGAACCGTCCGCCTGCGGCACCTGCTGGATCGCGAACTGCACGTTCATCAGGCCGACCACGTTCAGCGCCTTTGCCATCGCGCCCGTCTGGCGCTTCAGCTCGGCGACGGTTTCCTTCGACAGCGAGTACGGCGGTAGCGAGCATGCCGAGTCGCCCGAGTGGACGCCCGCCTGCTCGATGTGCTCCATCACGCCGCCGATGAACACGGCGTCGCCATCGCAGATGCAGTCGACGTCGCATTCGATCGCGTCGTTCAGGAAGCGGTCGAGCAGCACCGGCGAATCGTTCGACACCTTCACGGCCTCGCGCATGTAGCGCTCGAGGTCGCGCGGCTCGTGGACGATTTCCATCGCGCGGCCACCCAGCACGTACGACGGACGCACGACGAGCGGATAGCCGATTTCGGCCGCCAGCGCGAGCGCTTCGTCTTCGGCGCGCGCGGTGCGGTTCGGCGGCTGGCGCAGGCCGAGGTCCTGCAGCAGCTTCTGGAAGCGTTCGCGGTCTTCCGCCGCGTCGATCATGTCCGGCGACGTGCCGACGATCGGCACGCCGTGCGCCTCGAGGTCGAGCGCGAGCTTCAGCGGCGTCTGGCCGCCGTACTGGACGATCACGCCGACCGGCTTTTCCTTGTCGACGATCTCGAGCACGTCCTCGAGCGTCAGCGGCTCGAAGTACAGGCGGTCGGACGTGTCATAGTCGGTCGACACCGTTTCCGGGTTGCAGTTGACCATGATCGTTTCGTAACCGTCCTCGCGCATCGCGAGGGCCGCGTGCACGCAGCAGTAGTCGAACTCGATACCCTGGCCGATCCGGTTCGGACCACCGCCCAGCACCATGATCTTCTTGTTGGTGGTCGGCTGCGCCTCGCACTCTTCCTCGTAGGTCGAGTACATGTACGCGGTTTTCGTCGCGAACTCGGCCGCGCAGGTATCGACGCGCTTGTAGACCGGGCGCACGTTCAGTTCGACGCGGCGCCTGCGGACGTCTTCCGGCGTCGCGCCGAGCAGCTTCGCGAGGCGACGGTCGGAGAAACCGCTCTGCTTCAGGTAGCGCAGTTCGTCGAACGACAGCGACGCGAGCGTGCGGCCCGACAGCGCTTTTTCCTTCAGGACGATCTGTTCGATCTGCTCGAGGAACCACGGGTCGATCGCGGTTTCCGCGAAGATCTCTTCGGCCGTCATGCCGATGCGGAACGCATCGCCGACGTACCAGATGCGGTCCGGGCCCGGCTCGTGGATCTCGATCGCGATCTCGTCGCGGTCGGTCGACTTTTCGTCGAGACCGTCGACGCCGACTTCGAGGCCGCGCAGCGCCTTCTGGAACGATTCCTGGAACGTGCGGCCGATCGCCATCACTTCGCCGACCGACTTCATCTGCGTGGTCAGGCGCGAATCGGCTTCACGGAACTTCTCGAACGCGAAACGCGGGATCTTCGTGACGACGTAGTCGATCGTCGGCTCGAACGACGCCGGCGTCTGGCCGCCGGTGATTTCGTTCTTCAGCTCGTCGAGCGTATAGCCGACCGCCAGCTTCGCCGCGACCTTCGCGATCGGGAAGCCGGTCGCCTTCGACGCGAGCGCCGACGAGCGCGACACGCGCGGGTTCATCTCGATCACGACCATGCGGCCGTCCTTCGGGTTGATCGAGAACTGCACGTTCGAGCCGCCGGTGTCGACGCCGATCTCGCGCAGCACCGCGAGCGATGCGTTACGCAGGATCTGGTATTCCTTGTCGGTGAGCGTTTGCGCCGGCGCGACCGTGATCGAGTCGCCGGTGTGCACGCCCATCGGGTCAAGGTTTTCGATCGAGCACACGATGATGCAGTTGTCGGCGCGGTCGCGCACGACTTCCATCTCGTATTCCTTCCAGCCGAGCAGCGACTCTTCGATCAGCAGCTCGCGCGTGGGCGACAGGTCGAGACCGCGCTTGCAGATCTCTTCGAATTCTTCGCGGTTGTACGCGATGCCGCCACCCGAGCCGCCGAGCGTGAACGACGGACGGATCACGACCGGGTAGCCGCTGCCGCCGGTGCCGGCCATGATTTCGGCGTGCACCTGGGTCGCTTCTTCCATCGAGTGCGCGATGCCCGACTTCGCGGAACCGAGACCGATCTTGGTCATCGCTTCCTTGAACTTCTGGCGGTCTTCCGCCTTGTCGATCGCTTCCGGCGACGCGCCGATCAGTTCGACGCCGAACTTCTCGAGCACGCCGTGGTGGTGCAGGTCGAGCGCGCAGTTCAGCGCGGTCTGGCCGCCCATCGTCGGCAGGATCGCGTCCGGGCGCTCCTTCTCGATGATGCGGGCGACGACTTCCCACGTGATCGGCTCGATGTAGGTCACGTCGGCCGTGTTCGGGTCGGTCATGATCGTCGCCGGGTTGCTGTTGACGAGAACGACCTTGTAGCCCTCCTCACGCAACGCCTTGCAAGCCTGCGCGCCCGAATAGTCGAACTCGCACGCCTGGCCGATGATGATCGGGCCGGCGCCGATGATGAGGATGCTCTTGATATCTGTGCGTTTTGGCATGGCTTGTGAATTCAGTAAGTAATCGTTGTCGTGGGTCGGCCGGCTGCGCTCAGCTCATGGTGGCGAGCGCGAGCTTCACCGAGAAACCGATGAACAGGCCACCCACGCTGCTCGCCGCGCCCGCCGCGAGCTTGCGGCGACGGCGGAAATGCTCGGCGAGCCGTGCTCCCGCGAAGATCAGCGTGCTCAGGTACAGGAAGCTCGCGCCTTGCGCGATCGCCCCGAGCACGACGAACGACAGCGCGGGATGCGGAAATGCCGGGTCGACGAACTGGATGAAGAACGAGATGAAGAACAGGATCGCCTTCGGATTCAGGAGGCTCACGACCAGCGCTTTGCGGAACGGCTTGTCGAAAGACCGCTCGCCGTCGACCGCAGGCGGCGCGTCAGCCGACGCATCGGCACGCGCGCGCAGCTTTTGCCACGCGCTGCGCAGCATCCCGGTGCCGATGTACAAAAGGTACGCGGCACCACCGTACTTCACGACGGAGAACAGCAGCGGATTCGCCTTCAGCAGCGACGCGACGCCCGCGGCGGACAGCACCATCAGCACCGTGTCGCCGACGAACACGCCGCAGGCCGCGCGATAGCCGGCCTTCACGCCGCGCTGCGCCGCGAGCGACAGTACGTACATCGAGTTCGGCCCCGGCAGCAGGATGATGAAGATCACGCCGAACACGTAGGTCCAGATATCCGTGATGCCGAGTGCGTGGCCGAACATGATGCGAATCTCCCGTTCTTCGGTTGCTTCAGTTGCGTCAGGCGTTGCGCTGCTTCGCCGCGTCCATCAATGCGGTGAAACGGTCGAACAGATAGCCGATGTCGTGCGGGCCGGGCGACGCTTCCGGGTGGCCCTGGAAGCAGAATGCCGGCTTGTCGGTCAGCTCGAAGCCCTGCAGCGTGCCGTCGAACAGCGACACGTGCGTCACGCGCGCGTTGGCCGGCAGCGAATCCGCGTCGACCGCGAAGCCGTGGTTCTGCGACGTGATCACCACGCGACCGTCGCCGAGATCCTTCACCGGGTGGTTCGCGCCGTGGTGGCCCGTCTTCATCTTCAGCGTCTTCGCGCCGACCGCGAGACCCATGATCTGGTGACCAAGGCAGATGCCGAACGTCGGCACGCCGCGTTCGATGAATTCCTTGGTGGCCGCGATAGCGTAGTCGCACGGTTCCGGATCGCCAGGGCCGTTCGACAGGAAGATGCCGTCCGGATTCAGCGCGAGCGCATCTTCCGCGCTCGCCTCGGCCGGCAGCACCGTCACGTGGCAGCCGCGCTCCGCGAGCATGCGCAGGATGTTGTACTTGACGCCGAAGTCATACGCGACGACGCGGTACTTCGGTGCTTCCTGCATCCCGTAGCCGCTTTCGAGGCGCCATTCGGTCTGCTTCCACTCGAACGACTTGGTGGTCGACACGACTTTCGCGAGATCCATGCCCGCGAGGCCCGGGAACGAGCGCGCGAGCTCGATCGCCTTCTCCGCGTCGTCCGAGCCGGCCAGGATGCAGCCGCTCTGCGCGCCCTTGTCGCGCAGGATACGGGTCAGCTTGCGGGTATCGATGCCGGCGATCGCGACGATGCCTTCGTCGCGCAGGTAATCACCGAGCGTGCGCTCCATGCGGAAGTTCGATGCGAGCGTCGGCAGATCACGGATGATCAGGCCGGCGGCATGGACTTTCGTGGCTTCGACGTCTTCGGCGTTCACGCCGACGTTGCCGATATGCGGGTAGGTAAGCGTGACGATCTGACGCGCGTAGCTCGGGTCAGTCAGGATTTCCTGATAGCCGGTGATCGCGGTGTTGAACACGACTTCGCCGATCGTATGGCCTTCGGCCCCGATCGAATAACCACGAAAGACCGTGCCGTCGGCGAGTGCAAGCAAGGCGGGAGAAAAAGACGGCAACACGGGAGGCTCCTTGGGGAACACCCTGCTGCCGACCTGTTTACCCTGCCGCGCGAGCGCCGCGCTGCGTAGGCGCGCGGAATCGCTAGCTGGACGCGACCTGCGTTGTCGAGACGCGAACCCGGCGCGTGGCGCACGAGGCTTCGCGGCAGCGCCCGACAGGCGGCGTGCGGCGGATGAACGGGATGAGTGAGGTAGGCGCTAGGGTGCGAGGTTGATCAGCACAAACTTTCAAATTATAGCCCGAAAATGGCCTTATCTTCAATCGACATGGCCATCCGATCGCGCATGCGGCGCCCGCGACGCCGTGGCATCGCATGCGGCATTCCCTGCTGCGGCCCCGTTTCCGCGACCGCCCTACCCGTCAGCGTACCGCCGGATCAACCTGCTTGCCAGCGTCGCGCGCGGGCCACGCGCACCAGGCCGCGCTCGCGAGCTGCAGCGCGATCAGCACGCTCCACGCGGTGACGTGCGCGGCGACCGGGTAATGGCCGTCGAGCGCCGGCCAGTGCGACAGCACCGCGCCGATGCCGATCTGGATCGCAAAGATCAGCACAAAGATCACGAGCGTCAGCGTCGTATTCACGCGGCCGATCAGATGAGCGGGAAAGTGGCCGGCCAGCACCGCATAGGTCAGGATCCCGACCCCGCCGAACATCCCGTAGGCCGCCCACAGCACGGCCGGCGGCAGCGGCACGCGCGCGACGATCGCAGCCTGCGTCGCGACGAACAGCGCCATGCCGACGCCGCAGAATGCCTGGACGGACACGCCGCGCCGCTCGAGCACGCGCGCCGCCGCACCGAAGCCGACGCAGCCGGCCATCATCGCAAAGCCGAGCACCGATACGAGCCGCGCGGCGTGCTGCGCATCGAACCCGGCGACATCGCGCAGGTAGGCCCCGACCCACAGCGACTGCATCGCGTAGAACACGCCCTGCGTGACGATCGAGAACGACGAGATCTTCCAGAACGCGCGACTGCCCAGGATGTGCCAGGTGCCCTTGAACTGGCTGACGAGGCCACCCTGGTGGCGCGGCCGCTCGGCCTCGGGCGCGCCGAAACCGATCGCGGCCGCGACGACGAGCGTCAGCACCGCAAGGCCGCCGCAGATCACGCGCCAGCTGGTCAAGCCGAGCAGCCAGGTCAGCGGCGAGCCGACCGCGACGCCGCCGAGGCCGCCGACGGCCATCACGAGACCGTTGACGAGCGGCAGCCGGCCGACCGGAAAATGCTGCGCGAGCGCCTTGAACGCCGCACCGAGGCACACCGATACGCCGACGCCGATCAGGAGCCGGCCGATCATCATCGTGCCGAGGTCGTGCGCGACGCCGAACACCGCGGCGCCGGCGGCCGCGAACACCAGCATGCCGGCCGCCACGCGACGCGGGCCGAAGTGGTCGAGCAGCACGCCGGCCGGAATCTGGGCGCCGGCGAAGCCGAGGAAATAGAGACTGGTAAGCAGCCCGAGATCGGCGGCCGACAGCCCGAGCTCGTGCGTGACGAACGGCGCAAAGCCGAGATTGACGCCGCGGAACACATACGACACGAAATACCCGATCGCAAACAGCGCGAGCACCCTCACCTGCACCGACGACATCGCTTCTCCTTGCGTGGTTGCCCCAGGCCCACGAAGCAGCGGCCCCACTGCCCGCGCAAATGAAAACGCCGTCACCTCGGTGACGGCGTTGCTTCGCGTTTCATCGGATGATAACCCATTCGCGTGGCCCGTCCGGACCGACGCGACGCCATCATGACCGCGCGAGTGTTACTTCTTCTTGCCCTTGTGCGCGGCGGCCTTGGCCGGCGCCGCCTTCGCGCCCCGGGCCGCGGGCTTCGCGGCGGCGTGCTTCGCACCGCGCGACTTGCCGCCCACCGCCAGGCTCGCACGCTCGACATGCGCGCTGCCGACCGACGTCGCGATCCGCTCGGGGCCCGGCTCTGCCGGCACCGTACGGCCGACCGGCACGTGCAGCACGAGCGTCTGGCCCGGCATCACGAGATCGCGGTGCGTGCGGTTCCATGCCTTCAGCTGGCCGACCGACACGCCGTAGCGGCCGGCGAGCGCCGCCATCGACTGCTTGCGGCGCACGCGGATCAGCATCTTGCGCGTGTCGGGGACGTCGGGCTCCATCGCGAGCGCGCCGTTTTCCGCGACGTCCGCACTGATGTCCTCGTCGTCGTCATCGCCGCGCGGCACGACGATCGTCGAACCCGGTTTCAGGCGCATGCCGGCCGGAATCTTGTTGACCGACATCAGCGTATCGGCGTCGACGCCGATCTTCTCGGCGATCGCGGCCGGACGCGCGCGCTCGCTGACCGTGTAGGTCGTCCACGTCGACAGCTGCCCGTTATAGGCCTTCAGGTTCTTCTCGAACGCCGCCGCGTTGTCGAACGGCAGCAGGATCTGCGGCTCGGTCGCACCGAGGATCACCGGCTTCGAGAACGACGGGTTCAGCGAGCGGAATTCGTCGAGCGGCAGGTTCGCGAGCTTCGCGGCCACCGCCACGTCGATGTCGCGCGACGTCGTGACCGTCACGAAATACGGGTGGTTCGGGATGTCCGGCAGCGTCAGGCCATACTGCTGCGGGCTCGCGATGATGTTCTTCACCGCCTGCAGCTTCGGCACGTAGTTGCGCGTCTCGTTCGGCATCCGCAGGCTCTGGTAGTCGGTCGGCAGGCCGGCCGCCTGGTTGCGCGCGATCGCGCGCTGCACGTTGCCCTCGCCCCAGTTGTACGCGGCCAGCGCCAGATACCAGTCGCCGAACATGTCATGCAGGCGCGACAGGTAGTCGAGCGCGGCGCTCGTCGACGCGAGCACGTCGCGGCGCTCGTCCTGCCACATGTTGCGCTTCAGATTGTACGTGCGGCCCGTGCCGGGCATGAACTGCCACATGCCGGCCGCCTTCGCGACCGACAGCGCCTGCGGGTTGTACGCGGATTCGATGAACGGCAACAGCGCGAGCTCGGTCGGCATGTGGCGCGCCTCGAGCTCCTCGACGATGTGGTACAGGTACTTCTGCGAGCGCTCGGTCATGCGCTGCACGTAATCGGGACGCTGCGTGTACCACGTCGTTTGCATGTCGACGAGGTCGCTCTGCAGGTCAGGCATCTGGAAGCCGCGACGAATGCGCCCCCAGAGATCGGTGTCTGCGCTGGTCAGGTCGCCGACGGATTGCTTGTCGACGTCGACGGTTTCTTTAGCGGTGGCTGATTTACGGAGGTAGTTGGACGCCGCCTGCGAATCGGCGGCGTTGTTGGCGACAGGAGCCTGGCTCGCACAAGCGGCGAGCAGCAGGACCACCATCGCACTCAATATAAGTCGCATGAAAATCTCGGCTTCCGACGGCTGGAAATTGCTGGCGATACTACGGAAGTGCGTGCTTCACGTCAATAAAAACACCGAAAACTCAGCGAAATCCTACATTTGGAGCAATTTTTACAGACTCCGCTTGAGCTTTGGAGTCCTCCGGAAATCATCATCGGAACCGGTTTTTCCACTCGCGCATCAGCGTGAACGCCGCCAAACGATCCGGCACCGTTTCGTGCAGCTCGGCCTCGAGCGTCGCATGAATCGCCACGCTGTCCGCCCGCATGAACGGGTTGACGGCACGCTCGTGCGCGATCGTGGTGGGCAGGGTCGGCACGCCGCGCGCGCGCAATGCCTGCGCATCGTCGCGCCAGGTGGCGAGCGCCGCATTGCCCGGCTCGCACGCGAGCGCGAAGCGGATGTTCGACAGCGTGTATTCGTGTGCGCAATGCACGTGCGTGTCGCCCGGCAGCGCCGCGAGCGCGTCGAGCGACGCGAGCATCTGCGCAGGCGTACCCTCGAACAGGCGACCGCAGCCGCACGAGAACAGCGTGTCGCCACAGAACACATGCGGGGTGGCGGCGCCCTGCCCGGCCGCCTGGAAATAGGCGAGGTGGCCACGCGTGTGACCGGGCACGTCGAGCACGTCGAAGGCGAGCGCCGGCGCGTCGAGCGTCACGCGATCGCCACCCGCCAGCGGCCGCGTGACCACGCCGATCGCCTCGGCCGCCGGGCCGTAAACCACGAGCGGCGCATCGTCCGGCTGGCCATCTTGCAGCGCGGCGACACCGCCGACATGGTCGGCGTGATGGTGCGTGAGTAAAATAGCGGTCAACCGCCAGCCGCGTTCGGCAAGAACACGGCGTACCGGCGCGGCTTCACCCGGATCGACGGCGATCGCATCGCGGCCGTCCGAGACGAGCCAGATGTAGTTGTCTTCGAATGCCGGTACCGGCACGTATTCCAGCTCGTTCATGGGCGCGCAATCATCGTTATGTCCGATCGTCAAATTATAGACTGGCCCGCCTGGACCGACTCGCCGCCCGGCCGCTACGTGCTGGACTGGGAGCAGGCGCAGCTCGACCGGATCGTGTCCGACGTATTCGGGTTTCATGCGCTGCAGCTCGGCCTGCCGCAGCTCGACGCGCTGCGCGAGAACCGCATGCCGTATCGCGGCCTCGTGCTCGATCCGGCGAGCGGCGCGAGTGCGCCCTACCAGTACCCGTGGGCGCGCGAAGCGCGCGCGCCGGAGCATGCGCCGGCCGATCGCAGCACGACCTGGTGCGATCTGCTCGACCTGCCGTTCGAGTCGCAGAGCGTCGACCTGATCGTGATGCCGCACACGCTGGAATTCACGTCCGACCCTCACCGCCTGCTGCGGGAAGCCGAACGCGTGCTGATGCCGGAAGGCCAGCTCGTGATCACCGGCTTCAATTCGCTCAGCCTGTGGGGGATGCGCCAGTCGTTCGGGCGCATGGCCAACCGCCCGTTCGTGCCGGCCGCGCGCGACCAGATCGCATTCATCCGGCTCAAGGACTGGATCAAGCTGCTCGGCTTCGATCTCGAGCGCGGCCGCTTCGGTTGCTACCGGCCACCGCTCATCACCGACAAATGGCTGGCCCGCTACGGCTTCATGGAAGCCGCCGGCGACCGCTGGTGGCCGATCTTCGGCGCCGTCTACATGGTCACGGCCGTCAAGCGCGTGCGCGGCATGCGCCTCGTCGGCCAGATCAAGATGAAGAAGCCCGTGCTCGCACCGGGCCTGACGCCGGCAGCCACCCCGACTACCCATCAAGAACACTCATGACTACCGACACCACCGACACCATCGACATCTATACCGACGGCGCCTGCAAGGGCAACCCCGGCCCCGGCGGCTGGGGCGCACTGCTGCGCTACGGCGACCGCGAAAAGGAGCTGTTCGGCGGCGAACCCAACACGACCAACAACCGGATGGAACTGATGGGCGTGATCGCCGCGCTCGAGGCGCTGAAGCGGCCGTGCCGCGTGATCGTCCATACCGACTCGCAATACGTGCAGAAAGGCATCAGCGAGTGGATCCACGGCTGGAAGAAGAAAGGCTGGATCACCGCATCGAAAACACCGGTGAAGAACGCCGACCTGTGGAAGCGGCTCGACGCGCTCGTCGCGCAACACGAGGTCGAGTGGCGCTGGGTGAAGGGCCACGCCGGCCATCCCGAAAACGAACGCGCGGACGCGCTCGCAAATCGCGGCGTCGAATCGCTGGTGGCCTGAACGCAGGCCGCCCTCCTGTCTTTCCCGATTTATCCGACATGCGCCAGATCATTCTCGATACCGAAACCACCGGCCTGAATCCCCGCACGGGCGACCGCCTCATCGAAATCGGCTGCGTCGAGCTGCTGAACCGGCGGCTCACCGGCAACAACCTGCACATCTACGTGAACCCCGAGCGCGACAGCGATCCGGGCGCGCTGGCGGTGCACGGCCTCACGACCGAATTCCTGAGCGACAAGCCGAAGTTCGCGGAAGTCGCCGACCAGATCCGCGACTTCGTGAAGGACGCCGAGCTGATCATCCACAACGCGCCGTTCGACCTCGGGTTCCTCGACGCCGAATTCGCGCGGCTCGACCTGCCGCCGTTCACCGAGCATTGCGGCGGCGTGATCGACACGCTCGTGCAGGCCAAGCAGATGTTCCCCGGCAAGCGCAACTCGCTCGACGCACTGTGCGACCGCTTCGGCATCAGCAACGCGCACCGCACGCTGCACGGCGCACTGCTCGACTCGGAACTGCTCGCCGAGGTCTATCTCGCGATGACGCGCGGCCAGGACAGCCTCGTGATCGACATGCTGGACGACGCGCTCGCCGACGGCGGCGCGGCGAACGGCCAGCGTGTGGCGCTCGCGTCGCTCGACCTGCCGGTCGTCGCGGCGAGCGACGACGAGCTCGCCGCGCACCAGACCCAGCTCGACGAACTCGACAAGTCGGTCAAGGGCACCTGCGTGTGGCGCAAGTCCGCCGACGCGGACGCTGCCGGCGCCGCCTGACGCGCTACGCAGCGACTACGCCTGCAGCCGCGCCTACACGCGCGGCTGCAGCGCGATGACGGCCATCCCGCCGAGCGCGAGCAGCGCGCCGGCCACATCCCAGCGGGTCAGCGCGACGCCGTCGACCACCCGCAGCCAGATCAGCGCCACTGCGATATACACGCCGCCGTACGCCGCGTACGTGCGCCCCGCCGCGCTCGGGTGCAGCGTCAGCAGCCATGCGAACAGCGCGAGCGACAGCGCGGCCGGCACCAGCAGCCAGCCGGGCCGCCCATCCTTCAACACGAGCCACGGCAGGTAGCAGCCGACGATTTCGGCCAGCGCAGTGACGGCGAACAGCGCCGCGATCTTCATCAGTTCGGTCATCCGGTTCCTCGTGGATTCCCCGCCAGTCACGGGGGGCAGCGCGACCCCGCCGCGCGCCGCCGATCATACCGGAGCAGGCCCCGCCGGAAGCCCCGCTACACGGGGGATTCCGGGCAATTTGCACGATCTTCCGTCATCGTGCTATCATGTCGCCTGTTTCAACATTCAATCTCTGTCTATTCGATTTCGCAAGAAGTCCGTCCGCGCGTTGCGGGCCGGTGCTTCGACCGAAATTGCACCCACAGGAAAGCCCGCCCGACAGGCCCGCTTTTCTCGTTTCGTTGCCCCTCCGGGGCGCTTGCCGGAACGCCGGACCCAGTCCGCACCGGCATCTGCCGCTCGCATCACGCGGCCCATTCTTCATGAGCGCACCGTCGCGACGGCCCATCGGGCCCGCGTCGAAGCAGTCCCTTACAGCCCTTTATTCCGTAAGTGCTTAATGGCCTGCCCCGACGCGCAGCACACGACATCGCGCTCGCCGGCAAACCGTGTCGGACGGCCCGCCCGTTCCGGCGCAGTCAAAGGAGTGCATGACCTTGACCGCAACACACGTCAGCCCGACCGCTGCTGCTTCCTCCACGTCGTCCGGCGAGGCCCCGCTCGCCGCGGACGACATTACCGTCGTCGACCAGAGCCTGCTCAAGCGCGCCGTCAGCGCAATGGCCATCGGCAATGCGATGGAATGGTTCGACTTTGGCGTCTACAGCTACATCGCCGTGACGCTCGGCAAAGTGTTCTTCCCGTCCAGCAGCCCGTCCGCGCAGCTGCTCGCGACCTTCGGCACGTTCGCCGCCGCGTTCCTAGTGCGCCCGCTCGGCGGCATGGTGTTCGGCCCGCTCGGCGACCGCATCGGCCGCCAGCGCGTGCTCGCCGCCACCATGATCATGATGGCCGTCGGCACCTTCGCGATCGGCCTGATCCCCAGTTACGCGTCGATCGGCATCATGGCGCCCGTGCTGCTGCTCGTCGCCCGCCTCGTGCAGGGCTTCTCGACCGGCGGCGAATACGGCGGCGCCGCCACCTTCATCGCCGAATTCTCGACCGACAAGCGCCGCGGCTTCATGGGCAGCTTCCTCGAGTTCGGCACGCTGATCGGCTATGTGATGGGTGCAGGCGTCGTCGCGCTGCTCACCGCGTCGCTGTCGCAGGAAGCGCTGCTGTCATGGGGCTGGCGCGTGCCGTTCCTGATCGCGGGTCCGCTCGGCCTGATCGGTCTGTACATCCGGATGAAGCTCGAGGAAACGCCGGCGTTCAAGCGCCAGGCCGAAGCGCGCGAAGCGCAGGACAAGGCCGTGCCGAAGGTGCGCTTCCGCGAGACGCTGCTCGCCAACTGGCGCGCGCTGCTGCTCTGCGTCGGCCTCGTGCTGATCTTCAACGTGACCGACTACATGGTGCTGTCGTACCTGCCGAGCTTCATGTCGTCGACGCTGCACTTCGACGAGTCGCACAGCCTCGTGCTCGTGCTGATCGTGATGGTGCTGATGATGCCGCTGACGCTCGCCGCCGGCCGCCTGTCGGACCGGATCGGCCGCAAGCCCGTGATGCTGGCCGGCTGCGTCGGCCTGCTGGTGCTGGCGATCCCGTCGATGATGCTGATCCATGCGGGCAGCACCGCGTCGGTGTTCGGCGGCCTGCTGATCCTCGGCGTGCTGCTGTCGTGCTTCACCGGCGTGATGCCGTCGGCGCTGCCGGCGCTGTTCCCGACCGAGATCCGCTGCGGCGCGCTCGCGATCGGCTTCAACGTATCGGTATCACTGTTCGGCGGCACGACGCCGCTGATGACCGCGTGGCTCGTCGACGTGACCAATAATCTGATGATGCCCGCGTACTACATGATGGGGGCGGCCGTGATCGGCATCGTGTCGGTCGTCGCGCTCGCCGAAACCGCGCGCCAGCCGCTCAAGGGCTCGCCGCCGGCCGTCGCGTCGCGTCGCGAGGCACACCAGCTCGTGCGCCAGCTGCGCGAGGAAGACGACACGGAAATCTACGGCGTCGTGTCGACCGCACGCGCCTGAGCGTCGCACATGAAAAAGCCCCGGCCGAAGCCGGGGCTCGATCGAACCCGATCCGCCCGACCGGCTTGCGCCGGCCGGGCTTTTTATTATCTGCGCGCCATACGCGCGCTCATGCGTGGTGCGCTTCGCAGTGACGGCAGAAGATCAGCGCGCGCGACCGCGACACGGCCGCCTGCGCGCCGCGCGCGGCGACGATCAAGCCGACCTGGCCGAGATTGAAATCGCGCTCGACCATCAGCTGCGTCAGCGCGGCAAGCGGCAACACGACGGACGGGTGGTACAGGCTCGATTCGATCAGCGCTCTCATCATCGGCTCCATCAGGTAATGCATATTCGATGGAGTGGATTCTAGGGATGGCCGGTATCCGGATAAACACCGCGAATGCGAAGTCACTTGTCAGCGGTTGCGAACAATCGGCTGCGCCTTGCCGGGCGGGCCTGGGCGGGTGGCGAGCAGCGCCGCGGGAGCGCGCACGGATCGACGCGAGGGGGTTTTCCGGACGCCGCGCCGCACGAAAATGGCCGGCCGGGCGTCCGATTACCGCCGGCCGGACCGATGCGCGCCGGATGTCGGCACCGGTGGGGTCGGACCGGTCGCGCCGCCCCGGGCGGCCGAAGCGGCCGGCGCCTTCAGTCGAGCGGCGTCTCGACAAACGCCGGCAGCACTTCCGCGCGCGCCGAATGTGCGGCGAGCGCCGGATAACGGGCCGGATCGATCCGGCCGAGCGGCGGGTAATCGGCGGCCATGAACTGCGTGAAGCGCCACGCGACCGCGACGCTCACGTCGGACTGCAGCAGCCGTGCGCCGCCGAACCAGCCGTTCGCGGCCGCGACGCGCGGCTCGAGTTCGCCGTACGCGGCCTCGAGCTGGCTCAGCACGCGCTCGAGCCACGGTGCATGCTGCTTCTCGGCCGGCCGCAGCGCCTGCTCGTACACGACCTGCACCGTCTTCTCGGCCGCCGCCAGCGCGAAGCCGACCGGCACGAGCGCGCGCAGTCGCGCATCGGCGGCGTCGGGCAGCAGGCGCCGCTCCGGCGCGACGCAGTGGTCGAGGTAGTCGACGATCAGCGACGAATCGATCAGCGTCGTCCCGTCGTCGGTCACGAGCGTCGGCGCCTTCACCACCGGGTTGATCTCGCGGAATCGGTCGAAGTGGCGGAACACCGAGATCGACTCGTGTTCGAACGGCAGGTCGAGCAGCTTCGCCGAAATGGCGACACGACGGACGAACGGGGAATCCAGCATGCCGATCAGCTTCATCGCAAACGCTCCGCTTGAAAGAATGGGACCGACGACTGTAGCAGCGCCGCGCGCCGCCGCCTAGCGCGGCGCGGCGTCGCCGCGTGCTCGATGCGCGCTTGATGCACGTCACTCGGTCACGTATCCGACACCCGCTGCGCGGCCAGAGTGACCATAATGCAGATTCACGCCCCTTCCGTACCAAGGTTCGCCATGTGGTATGCCGTCGTCGAGCAGCAGCGGGAATGGATGCGCGCCTGGCGCGCGGCAACGCGCCACGCGTTCGACGTGTGGCCCGCCGCGACGCTGCCGTACGCCGCGTCTTCCTGCTATGACGACCTGTTCGAACCGCTGCTCGGGCCGGCCGCCGGGCCGCCGCGCTTCGATCTCCAGCGCCCCGCCGTCGACGAGCGGATCGTCGCGCGCACGCCGTTCTGCGACCTGCGCCGCTTCACGCGCGGCGACGCACGGCGCACGGTGCTGCTGTGCGCGCCACTCGCGGGCCACGCGGCCGTGATGATGCGGGAAACCGTCGAGGTGTTGCTCGCCGACGGCGACGTCGGCGTGACCGACTGGGTCAATGCGCGTGACGTCCCGCTCGCGTCGGGCCGCTTCGGGCTCGACGAGTACGTGGCGACGCTCGACGGCTTCGTCGACGCGCTCACCTGCGACGATCGGCCGCTGCACGTCGTCGCGGTGTGCCAGGCGACCGTTCCCGCGCTCGGCGCCCTCGCGCTGCGCGCCGCGCGCGGCCTGCCGCCGCCCGCGAGCGTCACGCTGATCGGCGGGCCGCTCGACGCGCGCGTCAACCCGACCACGCTCGGCACCACCGCCGCATCCCGCTCGCTCGCGTGGTGCCGCCGCCACCTGATCGACATCGTGCCGCCCTGCTTCGCTGGCCGCGGCCGGCATGTGTTCCCGACCTATCTTCAGCAAGGCGAGATCGCGCTGCTGTATCCGCAGCGCTTCCTGGTGCTGATCGAGGACTACGCGCGGGCCGCGTCGCATCTAGACATGGCGGCGCTGGCCGACGCGCGGCGTGCGCTGCGCGAATACACGGCGCTGCTCGACATGCCGGCCGAATACTTCCTGGATACCGTCGATATCGTGTTCCAGCGGATGTGCCTCGCGAACGGCACGTGGGACGTGGGCGGCCGGCGCGTCGAGCCGGCCGCGCTGCGCGGCGTCGCGCTGCTGACCGTCGAAGGGGCGTGCGACGCGGTCACGGGCGCCGGCCAGACGCATGCGGCGCTCGACATGTGCCGCGGCCTCGCGGCCGGCCAGCGTCACCGCGCCGATATCGGCGATTGCGACCACTATGGGCTGTTCACCGGCGCGCGCTGGCGCGGCGACGTCCATCCGGTGCTGCAGCGCGTGTTCGCGCAGGCCGAAGCGGACCACCCCGGACCGCGCCGACGCCGGATCAGGCGGACGTGATGCCGCCGTCCTGCGCGCGGGCCGCGTCGAGCAGCGCGCGCACCTCGTCGTCCGCGGTCTGCTCGAAACGCGCGTAGAACTGGCTGATCCCGAAGAACGACTCCGGCTGCGACACCGCCACGAACGCGTCGGCCAGATCGTCGAACGCATGCCGGGCGCTGGCCGGCGCGACGGGTGCGGCGGCCACGATGCGCGCAGGATGGCGCTCGCGCAGTGCCTGCAGCGCGACGCGCATCGACGCGCCGGTCGCGACGCCGTCATCGACCACGATCGCGATGCGCCCCTCCACCGGGAGCAGCGGCCTGGCGCCGCGATACAGTGCGTCGCGGCGCTGCAGCTCGACGGTTTCGCGCGCGATCAGCTCGGCGAGCTGGCCGTCGGTCGCCCCCATCGCGCGGATCGCCGAGTGCTGCAGATGGATCGCCCCGCCGGTCGCGATCGCACCGATCGCGAATTCGGGATCGGACGGCATGCCGAGCTTGCGCACGACCAGCACATCGAGCGGCGCGCGCAGCGCCAGCGCGACCGGGAACGCAACCGGCACGCCGCCGCGCGGCAGCGCGAGCACGACGACGTCGTCACGCCCCGCGTAGTCCTGCAGCGCATGCGCAAGCCGACTGCCCGCGTCGGCACGATCGACAAAACATTCGGTCACGATCGGCTCCCTGCCATTGCGCCGGATGCGCGACACCCGCGCCGGCGCCTGTCCAACGAGCATGGTTCATCGGCGGCGCCGATGCAAGGGGGGTCATACCGGCGGGTGCGGCGCGTGGCTCGTGGCGAAGCAAGGGATTGGGCGCGTTCGCCCGGACTGGGCCGGCCTGGGCGGGCGACGGGTCGGCGGTCAGAGCCCGCCGGCCTGCCGGTAAAGCCGCCAGAACGACTGCGCGTACGACTGCGCGAGCTCCGGTGCGCGGTGGAACACGTTCACCGTGTCCGCATGCGCGGCCGCGCCGTCGGACAGCGTCGTCAGCGCGACACTGTCGTCCACGATCACGAAGCGCGGCGCGGGATCGCCGTGCCGCGAGTCGATCGCGACATCGATGCCGGCCGATTTCAGATAACCGGCGCCGCTGTACTTGCCGGTGCGCGACGAGCGCGCCAGCACGACCCGCACTTCGATCCCCCGCGCGCGCGCCGCCCGCAGCGCCGCCGCGACCGCGGGCGGCACATACGCGTAGCCGGCCAGCAGCACGCGGCGCTGCGCGTTCTCGATCAGGTCGACCGTCGCGTCGGCCGCCGCGTTGTCATATGAAAAGTACCTGCCGACCGATGCGGCGTCGGACGGAATCGGGCTGGCGTGGGCGGTCGCCGCGCAGGTGAGCGCGGTGAGGAGGAAGGCGGCTGGTCTCATGGCGGGCGCCATTGTAGCGACGCCAATTCGCGTGGCAAGCGCCTGCTGCAGCGCTGCTGCGCCGGCGCAACACCCGGCGCGAAACGACCGGCCGGCGGGCCGTTTTCCAAGCGGGGTCGAAGCAGTCCAGAAGCGTGTTCCGGCCGCTTGCGCGGCGTCGGTCAGCCGGCCGCGACGCGCGCGAGCCAGCTCGCGACGCCGTCGACGGAGCGGAAATCCGCGACACTGCGCGCCGGCAGCGCCGGATACGCGCCACTCGCCATCTCGACCAACGCGCGGCCCGGGCCGAGCTCGAGAAACGCGGTCGCGCCGGCCTCGACGCACGCGGCCAGGCAGGCCGCCCACTCGACCGGCTCCGCGATCTGCCGCGCGAGCTTGTCCAGGCCCGTCTGCACATCGAGCACCGACGCGCCGTCGATCCCCGAAAACAGTCGCGTGCCGGGCAGCGGCCGGCGCACGCTCACGGCGGCCAGCGACGCGCGAAACACGGGCGCCGCCGACGCGAGCCGGCGCGTGTGCGACGCGATCCGCACGCACACGGGCGCGACGCGCAACGCACCAGCGCGCACCGCGTCGTCGGCCACCGCGTCGACGTCGCCCTGCCGCCCGGCGACGACGAACGCGTCGCCCGGATTCGCGATCGCAATCGCCGCGTCGCGGCCGTCGCACAGTTGCGCAAGCCGCGCGCGCGTCAGCCCGCGCACAAACACCATCCGTTCATCGCCGCCGCTCGCGGCATCCATCGCGCGGGCACGCGCATCGGCGAGGTCGAGCGCGTCGTGCGGATCGATCATCCCCGCGACGCTCCACGACGCGACTTCGCCGACGCTGTAGCCCGCGACGCAGCGACGCCGCGGCCACACCGCATCGAGCAAGGCGGTAGCCGCCAGCGCCTGCACCGTGCAGAGGATCTGCGCGGCGCGGTTCTCGCGCAGCGCGTCCGGCTCGGCCTGCCGCACCCAGTCGCGCGGATCGTCGCCGAGGAGCCGGCCGGCATGCGCGAACAATGCGTCGGCCTGCGGCACCGCGCCGGTCAGCTCGAACATGTCCGCGCGTTGTGCGCCTTGCCCCGAGCACAGAATCGCCAGCGTCATCGCCCCTCCTCGTCCGCTTCGAGCGCATCGACGAACACGCTCATCGCCAGCAGGTCGGCCGCGCCGCCCGGGCTCAAGCGGCGCGCGACGAACGCGCGGTGCGCGGCGACCGCGTGCAGCCGCCAGTCACGCGCACGCACGCCGCCGCGGGCCACGAATGCGCGTGCGGTGGCGTGCGCGAAATCGAGGCCGGCCTGGCCGCCCCGGTGCAGCAGATTCGTATCGTCGAGCGCGGCGATCAGCGCGAAGCACGCGTCCACGCGCGCGGCTTCCGGATCGTCGGGCACACTGCGCTGTGCCCGACGCAGCGCCGGCAGGCCGACACCGTACACGGTCGTGAAGCCGTCGGCCGCCTCGCGGCGCGCGCCGCCGACGCCGTAGCGGCGGCTCGCCTGTTCGCCGTGACTGTCGGGCAACCGTGGACCGCCAAGGATCTCGGTACCCCACCGCTGTGCGACGTACGCGCCGAGCGTCATCGTGCGCGCCGCCGTGCCGGGCGGCACCGTGCGCCGGCCCGCGGCCGCGC
>NZ_JSZN01000080.1:0-1362 GCF_000801975.1 Burkholderia sp. A9
CGATCGAGCCGGCGAACAGCACGTCGCCGACGATCGCGACGCGATGCGCGCGGCTGAAGAACACGACATGGCCGGGCGTGTGGCCCGGGCAGTGATAGACCTCGAGCGTCTCGTCGCCGAACTGCACAGTGTCGCCGTCGTTCAGCCAGTGGTCAGGCTCGAACGTTTCCGCGGCCGGAAAGCCGAAGCGCTGGCTCTGCATCGGCAGTTGCTCGATCCAGAAGCGCTCGTCTTCCTGCGGCCCCACGATCGGCACGCCGTAGTGCGTTGCGAGCGCCTTCGCGCCCGCGCAGTGATCGACGTGGCCGTGCGTGAGCAGCACCTTCTCGACCTGTACGTCCTGCCGCGCGATCTCCTGTTCGATCCGTTCGAGATCGCCGCCCGGATCGACGACGGCGGCGCGGCCGGTCTTTTCGCAGACGAGCAGCGAGCAGTTCTGCTGGAACGGCGTGACCGGAATGAGCGTGACTTTCATGGAGGCACCGGCGGCTAAAAGGAGCGATTGTACCGGTCGTGCGGGCGGCTTGCCGACCCTGCGGCGCGTCGGCCGACACAGGTCCGCGGGCAATTCCGGAGCATCCCGATTGTTACCGCCATAGTGAGAATCAATGGTCCGGACGGGGTGCTTTTCCGGTGGACCTTTTGATTTATGTATAATGCGGTCCATCCTGCGTGAATTTCACGCAATTCGCTGGTGTTTCGGCCCCGTTAAACGGGGCGTCGGATTCACCGTCAAGCATCGACCGCCGGGGAGTCCGGCGGTGTATCCAGCACCGAGCATTCGGTGCTCACGTCTTGTCCGGCCGGGTGCTGCGCGCCCGCCTGCGGCCCTGCTGCCGCGCCGCCGGATGAGGCCTGTGCCGCCGTTCCTGTGCGTTGGCTGTACGCGACGCGCGCGAACGTGAAAGCCATGTTCGATGGCGGCATGTGGGGTCTGGTCAGGCTGCCGGGGACAGGTTGCGCCAGACGTGAAAACTAATCAGGACGGTTGCGGCACTGACGAAAAGCCGCGCCCATGCTAGCCGCCTGCTCGCAACCGAGCCGGGCGTGCACGCATTTGCCGTCCGGGCCGCGTACCTGCGTTGTCAAGCAGCGTTGTATCGATGCGGCCCGAACCAGAAGGCGACACGTCGATGAATTTACGTTTTCCGAGTCGATTCGGGACCATTGCATTGTTTTTTGCGCTGACGGGCTGTGCGGTGCCACCCAGCCAGACCACCGGCAGCGCGAACCAGAAGAACGCAGCCAACAAGACGGCCGCTGCAGCGAGCGCGGACGACGACAAGCAGCAACTGAATTTCGATTCCGCGCTGGCATCGATGCCGGCTGCCGACAGCAAGGACGCGAAGAAGTCGTCGCTGG
>NZ_JSZN01000081.1:0-1571 GCF_000801975.1 Burkholderia sp. A9
CGGCGACGATCCGCACGTCGCCGAGCGCTACACGCGTTACGAGCCGGATGCCGCGCGCTATCTCGCGCTCGGCGATTTCGCGTTCTGGGCGCTCGAGCTCGAGCGGCTGCGCTATATCGGTGGATTCGGCCGGATGGGCTGGGTGGACGGCACGAGCCTCGATGCGTTGCCGCCGCTGTCGTTCGACGACGAACGGGCGTTATGGGATGCGTACGACGCGAGCGCTGCGCGCCGCGACGGGCTCGAGCTGCTCGGCGTCGACCGTCACGGCGCCGACTGGCGCTGCGACGGCCGCCGCGTGCGCACGCCGTTCGACCCGGCGCCGGCCGATGCCGGCGTGCTGCGCGAGCAGCTGATTGCGAGTGCGCGGGATGTGACCTGACGTCGCGGGCGCGTGTCATGTTCGTTTAGCGTGTCGGGCTGCGCGATTTTCACGAACTTGTCGCCAGATGAGAGCTTCTATTTTTTCGCATGCAGGGTAATTGCGTATGTTGATAGGCCTATTACCGGATCGGTAATGTCCTAATCTCTATGTAAGCGGGTAAAAATTTGAGAAAAGGCCGTGGCCGGTCAGAATGACATGCGTGAATTACAATTGGTCTCGGGATTTTCATGAATCTCGCTTCTATCAAATCTTTTTTGTGCTAACCTCTGCCTTCGAAAATCCGAGGCACAAATATTCCATGAATGGTGAGCTGGCTGCAGACCGGCGCCATTTGGTCATATAGAAAGGGAAACTATGTCTTCTTACAAGGACCTGCTGGCTCAGCGGGAGAAGCTGGAGAAGCAAATCGAAGAAGCGAAGTCGCGCGAATACGCCGAAGTGCTGAATGACGTGAAGCAGAAAATTGCCGACTACGGCTTTTCGCTCGCCGATCTCGGCCTCAGCCGCGCCAAGGCCGGTAAGGTCGGCCGCCCGCGCGCAGGCGTGGCTGCCAAATACCGCGATCCGGAAACGGGCGCGACGTGGTCGGGCCGTGGCAAGCCGCCGCGCTGGATCGCCGGGAAGAACCGCGAACAGTTTGCGATTTAAACAACTGTTTAAGTTGCCGCTGCGAAAGAGCCGCGTATCCGTCCAGGAGCGCGGCTTTTTTTTGTATGCCGGCATCGGGATGTATGCGTGCTGTCATGAAAATGTCAGGATCGGTGTGTGAATGAAAATGCAACCCGTTCGCATAAGCGGTTGATTTAAATGAAAAATTTGGGGTTATCGGAATGCCCCACGGGTTTCGTTTGATAGAATTCCGTATCCCAACCGATATCTCGTATTTCATGTCCACGTTTTCTGGCGACGCGCAAAGCGCGGATAAGCACGCGGTCGCGCGCAAGAGCACCCTCGTCAGTATTGTGCTGAATGTCGTGCTTGCGACGTTTCAGATCGCCGTGGGGGTGGTTGCGCATTCGCAGGCATTGATTGCCGACGGGATCCATTCGATTTCCGATTTGATCTCGGATTTTGTCGTCCTGGTTGCGAATCGCCATAGTGGTGCATCGCCGGATGCCGACCACAATTACGGACACAGCCGCTACGAGACGGTCGCGTCGCTGTTTCTCGGCGCGATCCTGATCGC
>NZ_JSZN01000082.1:0-643 GCF_000801975.1 Burkholderia sp. A9
ACGCGCGAAGCGCTGCAGGAATTCGTCGGCACGCTGGCGATCCCGCAGGACGCGAAGGACCGCCTGCTCGCGATGACGCCTGCGTCGTACATCGGCAAGGCCGTCGAACTGGCGAAGCGGATCGCGTAAGCGCCGCCGTCCCCGGACGGAAAAAAAGCCCGATGCGAGCAATCGCATCGGGCTTTTCATTGGCGGTTCGCCTGCGGCCGGAAGGTCAGAACGAGATCATCCGCCCCGGGTTCAGCGCGCTCATCACGCTCATCGCCGCCTTCGCGGCCGGAATCGCGATCGGCGACAACTGCCGGCCGAGCGGGATCTCGCGATGGTCGATGCCGGTCAGCATCGAGAAATCGTCGTTGCGTCCGACGAAATCGTCGCAGATCGCCTTGCCGATCCGCACCGTCTGCGCGACGCCGTGCCCGCTCCAGCCCTGCACCATGTACATCGGCACGCGGCCGTCGGTCTTGCGGCTGTCGGTCGCCCCGTTCAGCGTGAAGTCGCTGACGCCGCTCCAGCAGTAGTCGAGCGTGAAGCGGCCGTCGTGCTGCGGAAATACCGTGTTCAGCCGCGTCAGCAGATACGCGTTGACGTCGTGCTGCGCCCAGCACGTGCCGGTGCCCTGCCCGCCGAACAGCAGGCGGTT
>NZ_JSZN01000083.1:0-651 GCF_000801975.1 Burkholderia sp. A9
CGTCCGCGCCGAGCGCCTTCAGCGTCTCGATCAGCACGCCGGTCTGGATCGTCATGTGCAGCGAACCAGCGATGCGCGCGCCCTTCAGCGGCTGCTGCGCCTTGTATTCGTCGCGGATCTGCACGAGGCCCGGCATTTCGGTCTCGGCAATGTTCAGTTCCTTGCGGCCCCAGCCGGCAAGCGCCATGTCGGCGACGACGTAATCCTTGGAAGCTTGCGAATCGATAATGGCGTTCATCACGCCCTCCTTTCTAAAAAAGTTCTAGAAATTGGTGACGTGAGCGCCGTTCAGGAAGCGGGGCCGGCGCGAAAAACGCCGCACGGCTGCTTGGTGAAGCTCTCCGAGCCTGGCGGACGCTGGATGGTCCGTCGCAACGCTCCTCGGAAAACGGGAGGGATTGTAGCAAATTGGCGCGGGAATTGCGCGACACGCGCCACGTCGGGCGCGCGTGGGCGCAATGAAAGGGTCAATTCTCGGCGCCGACCCACGCCTGTTCGCGCAGCCGCGTGCGCAGTCGCGCGACCGCCTGGCTGTGCAGCTGGCACACGCGCGACTCGCTGACCTCGAGCACCGCGCCGATCTCGCGCAGGTTCAGCCCGCGCTCGTAGTACAGCGACATCAGCAGCTTCTCGCGCTCGGGCAGCCGGTCG
>NZ_JSZN01000084.1:0-642 GCF_000801975.1 Burkholderia sp. A9
CCGTTTTCGTTGTCCTTGCCCAGGTGTGCAATACCGCCCGTCAAGGGCGCGACGTGGCCGATCTTGACGACTTGATCGGCGGCCGCGTTGCTTGCAGCTGCAACGCACAGCATCGCCGCGGCGGTGATCGGCAACAGCTTTTGCATCTTGATATTCATGTAAGTCTCCAGTTTCGGTCCCAATAAACGCCATCGCCCGGTGCCCCGCTGCCATCCCTGTGTTTGCATCACTGGACGATTCGCCGGTTGCATCGTTCATGCACTTGGCCTCAAGCACGTGGAAACAACCGCTTTTAGCGGCCGCCCGCCCGTACTTGCGCGCAAGTGTAGGTGATCAAATTAATTTGTGGGACTTTTTTGGGGTAGTGGTAACACTACCGATACGGGCACTTTGGAATGGTTACTCGAATATCGCCGCGAGCCCCGCCAGATAAGGGTTTCCGCTAATTACGGACGGTCGGATGAAAGGTGGATTTAAAGCATTCCCGCGACATTTCGATTCGGTATTTTGTGCGAGGGATCATTGAATGAAACGCGCGTGACAACACGCGCGTTTCAGGTGCCGATACGAGCCGTTCAGGCGGCCGTCGTACCGTTCATGCGAGCGTGGCGCGCCATTCGGCGTCGAGCGCGTCGACGAGCT
>NZ_JSZN01000085.1:0-354 GCF_000801975.1 Burkholderia sp. A9
GCGTCGCGACGCGCCCGATCCAGGACATGGACGCGTACCGCGAGCAACTCGGCGCGACCGTTTACCGCACCGGCATGGTGATGCGTCCGGTGTTTGCGACCGCGAAGAAGAAGCAGGCGCGCATCGTGTTCGCCGAGGGCGAGGACGAGCGCGTGCTGCGCGCCGCGCAGTTCGTGCTGCAGGAAAAGATCGCGAAGCCGATCATCGTCGGCCGTCCGTCGGTCGTCGAGATGCGCCTGCAGAAGATCGGCTCGAAGCTGAAGGCCGGCATCGATTTCGAGATCGTGAATCCGGAAGACGACACCCGCTACCACCGCTACTGGCAGGCGTACCACGAGATCGGCGCGCGTGACG
>NZ_JSZN01000086.1:0-536 GCF_000801975.1 Burkholderia sp. A9
CGCCGCCGCGCCGCACTTCGGGCACGTGCAGTTCAGGAACGCTTCCGACTTCGCGAGCGGGTTGCCCGAGCCGTCCGGCACGAGGTCTTCCGGCAGCACGACCGGCAGGTCCTGCTCCGGCACCGGCACGTCGCCGCACGACGGGCAGTGGATGATCGGGATCGGCGTGCCCCAGTAGCGCTGGCGCGACACGCCCCAGTCGCGCAGGCGCCACGTGACCTGCTTGTCGCCGAAGCCGCCGGCCTTCAGATCAGCCGCGATCGCGTCGACCGCCGCGCCGTATGCGAGGCCGTCATACTTGCCGCTGTTGATGCAGACGGCGGTGTCCTTGTCGCCGTACCATTCCTGCCACGCGTCGAGCGAGTAGGTCTGGCCTTCGGCCGCGATCACCTGCCTGATCGGCAGGTCGTATTTCTTCGCGAATGCGAAATCGCGCTCGTCGTGGCCCGGCACGCCCATCACCGCGCCTTCGCCGTAGCTCATCAGCACGTAGTTGCCGATCCACACCTCGACCGGCTCGCCGGTCAGCGGGTGCG
>NZ_JSZN01000087.1:0-354 GCF_000801975.1 Burkholderia sp. A9
CGAGGATGTGCGAATAGTCCTTCGCGATGTTCAGCGCGGTCGCTTCGACGTTTTCCGCCAGGCCTGCGGCCAGTTGCGGCGCGTCGGCCAGCAGCACCTTCGAAACACCTGCGATCTTCGCCGCCGCGTCGGCCGCCGCTTGCGCATTGTGGCCCGCGACCAGCACGTGAATGTCACCGCCGACGAATTTGCCAACTTCGGCCGCCGCTGCCACCGTGTTCAGCGTCGCGGCCTTGATCGACGCGTTGCCGTGTTCTGCAATCACCAGTATCGTCATTTCTTTCCGCTCCCTCTTACAGCACCTTGGCTTCGGTCTTCAGCTTCTCGACCAGCGTCTTCACGTCCGGCACCTTC
>NZ_JSZN01000088.1:0-1064 GCF_000801975.1 Burkholderia sp. A9
CAAGGAGAGATGATGCGGCACGATACACGAACGGGAACCCGACTCGTCACAGCATGGCGGCCAATCGCGCGGCGTCCCATCTTCTTTCTATGGCCGCACGATGCAGCATCGCGAGCGTAATCGATTCCCGCTTGAAGTCGTGCGGCTTTCGGCGCACCCATCGCTGGAATAGCGAATAGAGCAACCCCTCGCCTTCCATCAAAAAATACCGGTGGAAATCGAAATCGCCGGTGTCGACGGCAAACCGCTCGAAAAAAAGCGCCATGAAGTCATTGGCTTCGTCGCCGGTTTGACCCAGATCTTCCCAGAGCCGAGTGCCCACGGAGAGCGGCTTCGATGGACCGAGCCCCACTTCCGACCTGACGAAGGCTTCGATCTCGTCCCAACTCACGTCTTCCATCAGAAAACCCTATCCTCACGTTTGACGAGGCGGTCGTACTTGGAGACCGTGCCGTGAACGATCGCGATCACGTCACGCGCAAGCAGCGCCCAACCCACGCCAGGAACGGCACGCCCGACGAATACACTGAGTCTCCGGGTCAGAATGATCCGAAACGACTTGATGCTTTGAAGCGTAACGGTTGGCAGAATCTTCCTGTTGAGCTGGTAGCGAAAAATCGAGCGCGCCATCACGGACGCGACGGACGTCCCTTTCGTCGCGCCGCCGAATTTTTGCCGCGTCGGCAAAACGGGCCAGCCCGCTAGAATCAGGACCACGGCTTCGACATCATCGATCCCGACCCGGGCGCACGTCTCTTCCACAGCAACAAAAAAGAAAAGCTCGGCGGGCGTGAGATCCGAATGAACGCTGTAGCGGTATGTATTGCTCGTCATGATTCGATTTCACGAAATCGTTGATCGGAATGACGACCATACCCAGCGATCCAGCCAATTTGCTCTATCGAGACCCCTCGACGCCGCTGGCGTATTGCGCGCCCATCACCGGAGCCGCCCGCCAGACGCGGCATATCCGGTCACGCTCGAGTCGCAAGGATTTCATTCAGAGTGTAAAAATTCGGCGCCACTCAGGTCAATCATGATTGGGTTCCCCACCGAATTATTGC
>NZ_JSZN01000089.1:0-608 GCF_000801975.1 Burkholderia sp. A9
GCCGCGGCGGGCTCGACATCAATCCGTTCCGCACGAACTACAACCAGCCGATGCCGGACAACGCGCGGACGGCGCGGCAGTGACGAACACCGGTAACCGTTGACCGCCCCCTCCTGGAGCGGAGGGGACGCAGCATCCCGCGCGGCGGACGGCCCGCGGTCAACCTTGAACCGGTCGTTCCGGGAGGATTTCCACCAAGCGCAGCAGGTAGCCATCGGGGTCCTGGACCAGCATCTCGATCTGGCCATGCTCCAGGTCGTCCTGACGATACCAGGAAGTTCGGGGTTCCCGGAACAATGCCACGCCCGCACCACGGAGCCGGTCGAGGATCGGCCCGATCGAGCCGACTTCGATCTGCAGATTGATCCCGCGCCCAAACGGACGCTCCATGGCGCCTGTCAGCCAGCTCTCCGGGCGCTGCTGTTCAAGCATGAGCTGAGCCGCCCCCATCTCGAGATAGGCGAATCCGTCCTCCGGACGTTCGAATCGGATTCGGAAGCCCAGTACGTCACGATAGAAGCACACGCTTTCGGCGACGTCCGAGCAGATCAGCTCCGGCACAAGGGCGGCCCATCCCATACGGTTCCTCAAGGAGAGATGATGCGGCA
>NZ_JSZN01000009.1:0-78545 GCF_000801975.1 Burkholderia sp. A9
GCCACGACCGCCGGCTCGCACGCCAGCGCCGCGAACGCGAGGCCGCCGAAGCGCGCGCCGCCGCCCGCCGCGCGGCCAGCGCCGGTGCGGCCAAGCCGGCGCCGGCGGCGGGCCAGCCCGGCACGCAGGCCGGCGCACCGAGTGCCGCCCCGGCCGACGACGCCGACGCGAAGAAACGCGCGATCATCGCCGCCGCGCTCGAACGCGCGCGCAAGAAGAAGGACGAGCTGTCCGAGCAAGGCGCCGGGCCGAAGAACACCGAACGCGTGAGCGCGGCCGTGCAGGCACAGATCGACGCAGCCGAAGCCCGCCGCAAGCGGCTCGCCGAACAGCAGGCCCAGCGCGACGCCGAAGCCCAGGCCGCGGCGTCCGGCGACAAGCACGACGACGAAGGCAACGACGACCGGAACGATCCGTCCGCGCCGCCCGACAAGAACAGTCCATGAACGCCAGCAAACGACGCGCGATCTACGAAACGCTGCAAAGCCTCAATCCACATCCGACCACCGAGCTCGAATACACGACGCCGTTCGAGCTGCTGATCGCGGTGATGCTGTCCGCGCAGGCAACCGACGTGTCGGTCAACAAGGCGATGAGGAAGATGTTTCCGGTCGCGAACACCCCGCGACAAATCGTCGCGCTCGGCGAAGAAGGCGTCGCCGACTACATCAAGACGATCGGCCTGTACCGGACCAAGGCGAAGAACGTGATCGCGACGTGCAACCTCTTGCTCGAGCGCTACGACGGCGAGGTGCCGGCCGATCGCGAAGCGCTCGAAAGCCTGCCGGGCGTCGGCCGCAAGACCGCTAACGTCGTGCTGAACACCGCGTTCGGCCAGCCGACGATCGCGGTCGACACGCATATCTTCCGCGTCGCGAACCGCACGGGGCTCGCGCCGGGCAAGGACGTGCGGGCCGTCGAAGCCGCGCTCGAGAAGTTCACACCGAAGGAATTCCTGCAGGACGCGCATCATTGGCTGATCCTGCACGGGCGCTATGTATGCAAGGCCCGCAAGCCCGAATGCTGGCACTGCGCGATCGAGCCGCTGTGCGAATTCAGGCCGAAGACGCCGCCACCGAACGAATGAGCGTCAGCCGCGGCTGACCCGCCGCTCGGGCCGCGCGGCACAGCCCGCCGGCCACGTTGCGGCGCCGGCCGCTTCCCCTTCCCCGCTATGCGTTGGACGTTGCCGTCGCATCGTCGGCCGCCGCGCCGCCCGCACGCACGAGCGCCAGCACGGCCGCGAGGATCGCGACGCCGCCGGCCCACTGTAGCGGCGACAGCGCCTCGCCGAACAGCAACGCCGCGAGCGCGACCGTCACGACCGGTTCGAGCGTCGACAGCATCGACGTGCGCGCGGCCCCCAGCCGCTCGAGCCCGGCGAAGAACGCGAGCATCGCCGTGACCGTCGACACCAGCGCGATCGCGAGCATCGACGCCCAGCCGCCGGCCGTCGCCGGCCAGCGCGGCGGTGCGCCGAATGCAGCGGTCCGCACGATCGCGATCGCGACGAGCGTCGCGGTCGCCGACAGGCAGATGATCGCGGTGGTCGCGAGCGGATCGACGCCGCGCGTCGCCTTCGTGCCGCCGACGATGTACAGCGAATAGATCACCGCGGCGGCCAGCGCGAGCGCGATGCCGAGCGGCTCGCCGTGCCCGCCGCCGACCATCAGCGCCGAGCCCGCGACACAGAGCACCAGCGCGACCGCCTTCGCGCGCGTGAGGCGCTCGCCGAGCCACCACGCGGCCAGCAGCGTCACGAAGGCCGGATACAGGTACAAGAGCAGCGCGACGAGGCTCGCCTGCGCGTGCTGGAGCGCGCTGAAATAGCAGAACGACTGTCCGACGTAGCCGAGCGCGCCCATCGCCACGAGCGGCGCAAGCGCGCGGCCGCGTGGCCATGCGACACGGCGGTGCCGGGCGATCGCGGCGAGGACCGCGCCGCCGATCGCGAAGCGCACGATCAACAGCCCGAGCACGTCGACGCCGGCGGCATACGCATAGCGGCCGAAGATCGCCATCGCGCCGAACGCGACGGCGGACAGCGCGACATAGAGCGCGCCCTGCAGCGCGGCCGACGGTGAGCGGGTGGTGGCGGACATGACGATACGGCGCGAACGCGACGACGGGAATCGCCGGAGTGTAGCGGCGCGGCGACGCTCAGCCTAGCCCGCGCTTACCCGTTGCGCCGCCCCGCTGCCCCGCCCCGCAAGCCGCGCCGGCCGACTGCCGCCACCCGCGGCGGCGCCAGCACCGTCCGCCGACCCGGCGTACAATGCCCGACGCGGCATGAGGCCGCCCGAATCACGACGCTTCCCCACCATGTTCAATCCGAGTCGCGACGAAGTCCGTCGCTTTTTCACCGAAACCTGGCGCAAGCAGTGCGCCGGCGAGATCCTGACGCCGCTGGAAGCGATGGCAGCAGACTGGATCGTCGAGCACCCCGAATACCACGCCGACCTCGCGGACGCCGACGGCGCCGCCGCGCGTAATTACACGCCCGAGGAAGGCCGGACGAACCCGTTCCTGCACCTGTCGATGCACCTCGCGATCAGCGAGCAGTTGTCGATCGACCAGCCGCCCGGCATCCGCGCCGCGCACGACAAGCTGGCCGCGAAGCTCGACTCGACCCACGATGCGCAACACGTGATCATGGAATGCCTCGGCGAGACGATCTGGGAAGCGCAGCGCACCGGCACGCCGCCCGATACGGACGCGTACCTGCAGCGCATCCTCCGTCGCGCGTCGCGCGACTGAGCGCCGCGGACAAAAAAATACCCCGCCGTGGCGGGGTATTCTTGCTGCGTGGGCCGGCAAGGCCCGTCGCGCTTACTTCTTGAACACGAGGTCGGTTTCTTTCAGCGACTCGATGTAGGCCGCGATGTCCTTCATGTCGCTGACCGACAGGTTCTGCACCTGCGCCTGCATGATCGCGTTGTTGCGACCGAGCAGCGGGTTCGTCAGCCCCATCTGGTACTGGCGCATCGCCCACACGAGGTAGTCGGCGTGCTGGCCCGCGAGACGCGGATATTCGGCGTTGATCGGCTTGTTCAGCTGCGCGCCGTGGCAGGCCGCGCAGTTGTGCGATTCGACCAGCTCCTTGCCCTTCGTGGTGTCCGCCGCATGCGCGGCACCGATCGCGAGGCCGGCCGCCAGTGCAACCGCCACCGTCTTGAATGCGTTGTTCATGAATGCTCCTGTCCCGCCGGTCAGATCGGCGGCGCGCGCTTTACTTGTAGGGATTGTCCTTCGTGTCGGCCTTCTGGGCGGCGTAGTACGCCGACAGATCCGCGATGTCCTGGTCCGTCAGCGAACCGGCAATCGCGTTCATCGACGGGAAGTGACGATCCTTCTTGCGGTAGGCCTTCAGCGCGTTCTCGAGGTATTGCTGGTTCTGGCCGCCGAGGACGGGCACCCGGTAGACCTCCGGGTACGCTGCGCGGTAATCCTGGATGCCGTGGCAGCCGATGCACATGGCGGCCTTGCTCGCCCCGTCCTTCGGGTTGCCGACCACACCGGCCGCCTGCGCGCTGCCCGCGAGCGCCACGAGCGCTGCGACAACGACGTGTTTGCCGACGAATTTGTTCATAGCTCTTGTAACCTAGCTTGAGGGGAAACTGGCGCCGAAGCGGCAACGGCCCGCGCCGTTTTGCTGATCGGATCGCCACGCAGGCCAAAAAAAACGGCCAGATTGTACCGCGCCGGCGGGGAATGCGTCCATACGGCGCCCCGGTTGGTCCCGCCGCAGCCCCGCAACGATACGCGGGCCCGGCCCAACCGGACAGCCCTTCTGACTTATACTGGGTTTTTTTGCGATTAAGAAGAGCGCCGCCATGCGTTTCGAAGGATCCTCGCACTACGTCGCCACCGACGACCTGAAGCTCGCGGTCAATGCCGCGCTGACGCTGCAGCGCCCGCTGCTGATCAAGGGCGAGCCCGGCACCGGCAAGACCATGCTCGCCGAGGAAGTGGCCGCCGCGCTCGACATGCCGCTGTTGCAGTGGCACATCAAGTCGACGACGAAGGCGCAGCAGGGCCTGTACGAATACGACGCGGTGTCGCGGCTGCGCGACTCGCAGCTCGGCGACGCGCGCGTGAAGGACATCTCGAACTACATCGTGAAGGGCGTGCTGTGGCAGGCGTTCGACGCCGAGCATCCGAGCGTGCTGCTGATCGACGAGATCGACAAGGCCGACATCGAATTCCCGAACGACCTGCTGCGCGAGCTCGACCGGATGGAATTCCACGTGTACGAGACGCGCGAGACCGTGCGCGCGAAGCATCGCCCGCTCGTCATCATCACGTCGAACAACGAGAAGGAGCTGCCCGACGCGTTCCTGCGCCGCTGCTTCTTCCACTACATCCAGTTTCCCGACCCGGCGACGATGCAGAAGATCGTCGCGGTCCACTTCCCGAACATTCGCGAGGAGTTGCTGCACGCGGCGCTCGAGAGCTTCTTCGAGTTGCGCAGCGTGTCGGGGCTGAAGAAGAAGCCGTCGACGTCCGAACTGCTCGACTGGCTGAAGCTGCTGCTCGCCGAGAACATCCCCGCCGACGCGCTGCGCGGCGTCGATGCGAAGCAGATCGTGCCGCCGCTCGCGGGCGCGCTGCTGAAGAACGAGCAGGACCTGAGCCTGCTCGAGCGGCTCGTCTACATGAACCGGCACAACCGGTAACCCCACCCGCGAAGGCCCGGCCATGCTGCTCAATTTCTTCTACGCGCTGCGCGCAGCCAAGCTGCCCGTCTCGGTGAAGGAATACCTGACGCTGCTCGAATCGCTGAAGGCCGGGCTGATCTCGCCGTCGATCGACGCGTTCTACTTCCTCGCGCGGATGACGCTCGTCAAGGACGAGCAGTACTTCGACAAGTTCGACCAGGCGTTCGGCGCGTATTTCCACGGCGTGTCCGCACTGCCGGCCGAAGCGTTCGACATCCCGCTCGACTGGCTCGAGAAGCGCCTCGAACGCGAGCTGTCCCCGGAGGAGAAGGCGCAGATCGAAGCGATGGGCGGGCTCGACAAGCTGATGGAGCGGCTGAAGGAACTGCTCGACGAGCAGAAGGAGCGCCACGAAGGCGGCAACAAGTGGATCGGCACGGGCGGCACCTCGCCGTTCGGTCATGGCGGCTACAACCCGGAAGGCGTGCGCATCGGCGGCCCGTCGAACGGCAACCGCACCGCGGTGAAAGTGTGGGAAGCGCGCGCGTACCGCGACTACGACGACTCGGTCGAGATCGGCACGCGCAACATCAAGGTCGCGCTGCGGCGCCTGCGCCGCTTCGCGCGCGAAGGCGCGGCCGAGGAGCTCGACCTGCCCGGCACGATCCGCAGCACGGCGGCGAACGCCGGCTGGCTCGACCTGCGGATGGTGCCCGAGCGCCACAACAACGTGAAGGTGCTGATGCTGCTCGACGTCGGCGGCTCGATGGACGATCACATCAAGCGCACCGAAGAGCTGTTCTCGGCCGCGAAGGCCGAGTTCAAGCACCTCGAGTTCTACTACTTCCACAACTGCGTGTACGACCACCTGTGGAAGAACAACCGCCGCCGTCACGCGGAGCGCACCGCGACGTGGGACGTGCTGCACAAGTTCACGCCCGACTACAAGCTGATCTTCGTCGGCGACGCGACGATGAGCCCGTACGAGGTACTGCAACCCGGCGGCTCGGTCGAATACAACAACCCGGAAGCCGGCGCCGTGTGGCTGCGCCGCCTCGCCGACCAGTTCCCCCATCATGCATGGCTGAACCCCGAGCCCGAGCGGCTATGGGAATACCGGCAATCGGTCGCGGTGATCCGCGACCTGCTGGGCCAGCGCATGTATCCACTGACGCTCGCGGGCCTCGAAGCCGCGATGCGCGCACTCAGCAAGTAACGAACCCAACCTGCAGACACGAAGGCCGCGTCCAAGCGGCCTCCCCCCCGGAGATAGCATGAACCCTTCGCCCACCGCGAGCGCTGGCCGCGCCGGCGGCCGCCGCTTTTTCGCCGATACGTCCGTCTCCGCGCTCGTCGCCGGCTTCGTCGCGATGATGACGGGCTACACGAGCTCGCTCGTGCTGATGTTCCAGGCCGGCCGCGCCGCGCACCTGAACGACGCGCAGATCTCGTCGTGGATCTGGGCGTTGTCGATCGGCATGGCGCTGACGACGATCGGCCTGTCGCTGCGCTTTCGCGCGCCCGTCGTCGTCGCATGGTCGACTCCCGGTGCCGCGCTGCTGATCGCGTCGCTGCCCGGCGTGCCTTACCCCGAGGCGATCGGCGCGTTCGTCGTTTGTGCGCTGCTGCTGACGGCCGTCGGCGTGAGCGGGCTGTTCGACACGCTGATGCGGCGGATTCCGGCCGGCATCGCCGCCGCCTTGCTCGCGGGCATCCTGTTCGAGATCGGTATCGAGATCTTCCGCGCCGCGCAGTTCCAGACCGCGCTCGTGCTCGCGATGTTCTTCACGTACCTGATCGTCAAGCGGCTCGCGCCGCGCTACGCGATCGTCACGACGCTGATCGTCGGCACCGCGGTGGCCGGCGGCCTCGGCCTGCTCGACTTCAGCCGCTTCCACATCGCGCTCGCGCAGCCCGTGTTCACGATGCCCGCGTTCTCGATCGCGTCGATCGTCAGCATCGGCATTCCGCTGTTCGTGGTTGCCATGGCGTCGCAGAACGTACCGGGCATCGCGGTGCTGCGCGCCGACGGCTATCAGACACCGTCATCGCCGCTGATCGCGACCACCGGCCTCGCGTCGCTGCTGCTCGCGCCGTTCGGCTCGCACGGCGTGAACCTCGCGGCGATCACGGCCGCGATCTGCACGGGCCCCGAAGCGCACGAGGACCACGCGAAGCGTTACACCGCCGCCGTGTGGTGCGGCACGTTCTACCTGATCGCCGGGATCTTCGGCGCGACGATCGCCGCGTTGTTCGCGGCGCTGCCGAAGGCGCTCGTCGTATCGGTTGCCGCGCTCGCGCTGTTCGGCTCGATCATGAGCGGGCTCGCGAACGCGATGCAGGACGTGAAGCAGCGCGAAGCCGCGCTCGTCACGTTCATGGTCACGGCGTCGGGCCTCACGCTGCTGTCGATCGGCTCGGCGTTCTGGGGGCTCGTCGCCGGGATCGTCACGCAGGTGATCCTGAACGCGAGGCGCCCCGCGTGATACGGCGCGACGCCCGCCACAGCGGGGGCCGGACACGCCAAAACGTGCTCGACACGAATCGGGCCTAAAATGATGGATCGGAGGCGGCGCCCTGCGCCGCTTCGCTTCGCCGCCGCGCTCGCGCGGCCCGTGAGAACCCGGCGCTCCGCGCCCTTCTTCCGAATCGCCATGACTACCGCACTCGACCAGCTGAAGCAGTACACGACCGTCGTCGCCGACACGGGCGATTTCCAGCAGCTTGCGCAATACAAGCCGCAGGACGCGACCACGAACCCGTCGCTGATCCTGAAGGCCGTCCAGAAGGATGCGTACAAGCCCATCCTCGAGAAAACCGTCCGCGATCACCGCGACGAAAGCACCGATTTCATCATCGACCGCCTGCTGATCGCATTCGGCACCGAAATCCTGAAGCTGATCCCGGGCCGCGTATCGACCGAAGTCGACGCGCGCCTGTCGTTCGACACGCAGCGCTCCATCGACAAGGGTCGCGAACTCATCAAGCTGTACGAAGCCGCCGGCATCGGCCGCGAGCGCATCCTGATCAAGCTCGCGTCGACGTGGGAAGGTATTCGCGCGGCCGAGGTGCTGCAGAAGGAAGGGATCAAGTGCAACATGACCCTGCTTTTCTCGCTCGTGCAGGCCGCCGCATGTGCGGAAGCCGGCGCGCAACTGATCTCGCCGTTCGTCGGCCGCATCTACGACTGGTACAAGAAGCAGGCCGGCGCAGAGTGGGATGAAGTGAAGAACGGCGGCGCGAACGATCCGGGC
Organism: Burkholderia sp. A9; assembly: GCF_000801975.1. Lineage (NCBI taxonomy): Bacteria > Pseudomonadati > Pseudomonadota > Betaproteobacteria > Burkholderiales > Burkholderiaceae > Burkholderia > Burkholderia sp. A9. Next base: position 7,913 of record NZ_JSZN01000009.1, read on the forward strand.
GTGCAGTCGGTGCGCGGCATCTACACGTACTACAAGACGTTCGGCTACAACACCGAAGTGATGGGTGCGAGCTTCCGCACGACGAGCCAGATCACCGAGCTCGCGGGCTGCGACCTGCTGACGATCAGCCCCGATTTGCTGCAGAAGCTGCAGGAGAGCACCGACGCGGTCGCACGCAAGCTGTCGCCGGACGCGCTTCAGGACAAGCCGACCGCGCGCGTCGCGATCGACGAGGCATCGTTCCGCTTCCAGCTGAACGACGATGCGATGGCGACGGAAAAACTGTCCGAAGGCATCCGCGTGTTCGCCGCCGATGCGGTCAAGCTCGAGAAGCTGATCGACGCGCTGCGCTGAACCGGACTACGCGAGATTGCTGTCAGTTGAACTGTCAGCAACCCTGACAACAGCCGTCAGCAAGCGTGACCAACGGCCGCGAACCTCGTGTTCGCGGCCGTTTTTATTTTTCATTCCATCGTCAGGCGCGCGCACTACAATCCACGTCACGAGTGCGCCGGCCGCATCCCGACGTGCTCTTCCCGGTCAATCTTGGAAGTACCCGAGCCGGCACCGACACGCCGGCCCGGCCCACAGGAGACAACGATGCAAGTCCAACCGTATCTGACGTTCTACGGCCGCGCGGAAGAGGCCCTGCAGTTCTACGAAAAGGCGCTCGGCGCGAAGACCATGTTCAAGATGCACTTCAAGGATGCGCCGCCGAATCCCGATCACCCGATGTCGCCGGAGATGGGCGACAAGGTGATGCATGCGAGCTTCATGATCGGCGACTCGATGATCATGTGCTCGGACGGCGACTGCAGCCAGCCGGCAGGCGCCGCGCACGCCGGCTACTCGCTGTCGCTGAATCCGGCGACGGTCGAGGAAGGCCAGAAGCTGTTCAATGCACTCGCCGACGGCGGCGAAGTGACGATGCCGTTCGGCAAGACGTTCTGGGCGCTCGGCTTTGGCATGGCGAAGGATCGTTTCGGCGTGCACTGGATGGTCAACGTCGAGGACCTGTCGCAACGCGAAGATCTCGCGAAGCGCGCACAGGGCTGACGCCAACGAAAACGCCCGCCACTTCGCAGTGGCGGGCGTCGTTGTCGCGGCGCGATGCGCGGCCCGCGACATGCGGCCGCGCCGCCCGCATCAACCCTCGACGACGTCGAGATAATCCTCCGGCCGCGTGCGATCCTCCGCATGCGCCATGCCCATCGCGCGCACCAGCACGCTCACCACCACCGCCACGACCAGGTTCACGACCAGCGACCACACGGCCGCGTAGCCGGGAATCGCGAGGCCGAACAGGTGGATCGTGAAGATCGAGCTTGCGAGCTTCAGCGACACCGCCATCCACGTGCCGCACACGATGCCGGCCGCCCAGCCGGCCAGCAGGCCGCGATGGTCGAGCAGCCGCGTGTACAGGCCGAGCACGATCGCGGGCAGCGTCTGGATGATCCAGATCCCGCCGAGCAGCTGCAGCTGGATCGCATAGGTGAGCGGCAGCCCGAGGATGAACGCGACCGCGCCGACCTTCACGATCAGCGAAGTGAGCTTCGCGACGTGCGTCTCCTGGTCGTGCGTCATGTCGCGGTTGATGAACTCGCGGTGGATGTTGCGCGTATAGAGGTTCGCGGCCGCGATCGACATGATCGCCGCCGGCACCAGCGCGCCGATGCCGATCGCCGCGAACGCGACGCCAACGAACCACGACGGAAAATACTCGAGGAACAGCGCGGGCACCGCGAAGTTCGGGCCGAACGCCTTGAAGTACGGCGCGTACTGCGGCATGTCCTTCACGCCCGCCGCAAGCGCCATGTAGCCTAGCAGCGCGAGCAGGCCGAGCACGAACGAGTACGCGGGCAGCATCGCCATGTTGCGGCGGATCGAGTTGCCGGACGACGACGACAGGATCGCCGTGACCGAGTGCGGATACAGGAACAGCGCGAGCGCCGAGCCGATCGCGAGCGTCACGTACGCGCTGTAGCCGTTCAGGCTCGCCGCGTCCGGCGCCTTCAGCAGCAGCTTCGCGGGCGGCACGCTCGCGAAGATATGGCCGAAGCCGCCGAGCTTCGCCGGGATCACGATGACCGCCGCGGCGATCGTGATGTAGATCAGGATGTCCTTCACGATCGCGATCATCGCGGGTGCGCGCAGCCCCGACGTATACGTGTACGCGGCGAGGATCGCGAACGCGATGATCAGCGGCAGGTCGCCGACGAAGCCGGTCGTATCGAAGCCGAGCGCGCCGATCACCACTTCGATGCCGACGAGCTGCAGCGCGATGTACGGCATCGTCGCGAGGATGCCCGTCACCGCGATCGCGAGCGCGAGCATCCGGCTGCCGTAGCGGGCGTTCACGAAGTCGGCAGCCGTCACGTAGCCGTGGCGCTTCGCGATGCTCCACAGCTTCGGGAACACGATGAACGCGAACGGGTAGATCAGGATCGTGTACGGCAGCGCGAAGAAGCCCATCGCGCCGGCACCGAACACGAGCGCGGGCACCGCGACGAACGTGTAGGCCGTGTAGAGGTCTCCGCCGAGCAGGAACCACGTGACGATCGTGCCGAAGCGGCGGCCGCCGAGGCCCCATTCGTCGAGGTGGGCGAGATCGCCGCGCCGCCAGTTCGCAGCCAGGAAACCGATGATGGTGACGCCAATGAACAGGAGTACGAAGACGAAGGTTGCGCCGAGATTCATCGTGCACCTCCCTGCGGGCCGCCCGCCTTCCACGCGTTCTTGGTCTTGAAATAGACGAACGCGGTGATCACCGCGCTAATGAAGACCCAAAGCAGCTGGTACCAGTAGAAAAACGGAAACCCGAACCATTGCGGTTCGATCTTGCTGTACGACGGCACCCACACCATCGCGATCAGCGGCAGCACCAGCAGCCAGAGCCAGCGCTTGGCGGCCCGATTGGCGTCGGCATTGTGAGCCATGACGTCTCCTCATCTTTCCCGGTTATCGATCTTGTTAAGCGGGTACGGCGGCGAGAGGAGCGGCAAAACGGGTAAGCTGCGGCCCCCCTGGCTTCGCGCCAGTATAGGAGCCGCGAGCGAGCGGTCAAGCGGGGGCGAACCCGAGGTGATCCGCCCCCAGTCATGCGGTTGCACCGGCATGCGGCCGGTGCATGAGCGTCAGATCGCGAACGAGGATTCGCGTGCGCCGGCCGTTTCTTTCAAAGCTTTCACCCATTTGCGCGCGGGCAGCTTCAGCGTGTCCTCGATCAGCTTCGCGCGTGCGTCGAGCTGGGCGAACGACACGTCGAGCGCGGGGCCCGAGAACGCGATCGCGATCCGGTTGCCGTCGTGCACTTCCGGCAGCGCGATCACGCGATGGTCGAACGCCGCGTTCAGGTGCTTCATGTTGCGTACGAAGCTCGGATGATCGCCGAACAGGTTGATCGTCGCGATGCCCGCATCGGCCAGGCAGCCGCGCACCGCGCGGTAGAACGCGACGCTGTCGAGCACCGGCCCGCGCGCGGTCGCATCGTACAGGTCGATCTGGATCGCGCCCGTGGTGCCGCGATTGGCCGGGTCGTTGACGAAATCCCAGGCGTCGGCTTCGTGCACGGCGAGGCGTGCGTCATCGGGCGGCAGCGCGAACATCGTGCGCGCGGCGACGATCACGGCCGGGTTCAGTTCGACGGCCTCGACCTTCGCGTGCGGCAGGAAGCGATGCGAGAACTTGGTCAGCGCGCCGGTGCCGAGCCCGAGCTGGACGATCCGCCCGGGCGTTTCGAGGAACAGCAGCCACGCCATCATCTGCTGCGCGTATTCGAGTTCGATGTGCAGCGGCTTCGAGATGCGCATCGCGCCCTGCACCCATTCGGTACCGAAGTGCAGGAAGCGCACGCCGCGCTCTTCCGAGAACGTGACGGGTGCAAAGCGCGGCTTGCGCGGTGCTTCGAGGACGGGCACGTCGTCGTGTTCGTCGATGTCCGGGCGGCGCTTCACGCGCGGCGGCTGGAGTTTTTCGGAGCCGTTGTACGCGGACGTCTTGCGTTGCTTGAACGCGCGCGCCTCGGCGGACGCGCGCTTGATCAGTCGGGTCATGATTGAATCTCGCTGGGTGAGGCTGGATGAGCGGACGAGAGGATAGCATTGGTGGCAGCGGGAACCGTACCGAACGCCTGGTGATGCACGACTTCGACTTCACCGCGCCGTTGGCGCTACGCTGCGTTCATTGATCGAAGGAGGACGCATGACCTCGAACGGCAAGAAGATCTGGTTTCCCGCGAAGCGCTACGGCTGGGGATGGGGTTTGCCTGTCGCATGGCAAGGTTGGGTCGTGCTGCTGCTGTTCGCGATCGGGATCACCGCGAGCGCGTGGCTGGCGCCGCCGCACCAATCGCCGATCGCATACGGTGCCTGCATCGTGGTACTGGTCGCGCTGCTGACTGCCGTTTGCTGGCTCAAGGGCGAGAAGCCCGGGTGGCGATGGGGCAAGGACGATTGATCGTCGGGCGCGATACGCACGCACGTGCGATCGCCGTTCTTCGGCAACGAACAACCCGCTTCCCGCCGTCATCGACCCAAAGCGATCGCCCTCTGTCGAACGGCTGAATTGCCCCGGTCTCCCCGCGACGCAAAGATGTGAAGGAACGGCCGTCGGCCGGAAGATCACGCGCGCGCTCGCCTTCGTCAACACGCACCGCGGTGCCGAGCCGGCATCGCCCATCGGCGTTCACCTCCAGCCTGCCCCGCCCTCACACCGCATGCGAACGGTCGCACCGGGTTCCTGCGCGCACCTTGAAAATATACCCAAATAGGGATAAATTCATCGATGGATCCGTACATCAAACCGCTGTACTGGCTCGGTTCGGCGCGCAAGGACCTCAAAGCGATGCCCGAAGCCGTGCAGGACACTTTCGGTTATGCGCTCCTGGCGCAGACCGGACGCAAGCACGAGCAGGCGAAACCGTTGCGAGGATTCGGATCGGCTGGCGTGCTCGAGATCGTGGAATCGGAAGACAACGGCACGTACCGCGCCGTCTACACGGTGAAGCTCGGGAGCAGCGTCTACGTGCTGCACTGCTTCCAGAAGAAATCATCGTGCGGCATCGCGACGCCAAAGCCGGACGGCGATCTCGTCCGCGCACGCCTGAAAGCAGCCGACGCACACGCACAAGGAGCAAGACGATGATCGAAATCGAACCGGGCAGCGGGAACGTCTACGCTGATCTGGGCATGCGCGATGCCGACGAAATGCGCGTGAAGGCTCAACTCGCCGCCAAGATCGCGGAGATCATCAAGGCACGCAAATGGACGCAGCAGCAGGCGGCCCGGCTGCTCGGCATGACGCAGCCGAAGCTGTCGAACATGCTGCGCGGGCAGTTTCGCGGCGTGAGCGAAACGAAGATGCTGGAATGTCTGGCGAAGCTCGGACGCGACGTGCAGATCGTCGTCGGGCCTGACCGTCAGTCCGAAGTCGAAGGGCACATCGAAGTCGTATTCGCCGCCTGACGGCAACGTCGTGCCGATGTTCCGGATTGCAGGGCGAGCGACGCGATCGCGTACTGCTGCGTCGCGACGCGCCTCTCCTGGCATCCTTGGTATGTCGATCGGGAGGACCGATGGATCGCCGCCATTTCCTCAAGTCGTCGACCTTTTTCACGGTTGCGGCAGCCACCGGTACGCTCGTCGTTCCGCTGTCGGCCCGATCTGCCAGCACCGCGCGCAAAGGCCGGTATCGGTTCCCGCAAGGCGTCGCCAGCGGTGATCCGCGCGATCGCTCCGTCGTGTTCTGGACGCGCTGCGTGCCCGTCTTCGAGGACACGCGGCGCCGCGCAAAAGGCATCGCGCACACAATACCGTTACGGCTCGAAGTATCGACGCGGCCGGATTTCTCGGCGCTCGTCGCCAGCGTACCGCTGGGAGCACGCGCCACCTATGACTTCACCGTGCGCGCGAAGGTAACGGAGCTCTCACCGAATATCACGTACCACTACCGGTTCGTCGCCGGCGGCGACGTGAGTGCCACCGGCGTCGTGCGCACGGCTCCGGATGTTGACGAGGCCAACCACCGCGTTCGCTTCGCATGGCTCACCTGCCAGGACTGGAGTATCAATCACTGGCAAGCCATGAGCCTGCTGGCAGCCGAAAGCGATCTCGATTTCGTCGTGCATGTGGGCGATTACATCTATGAGACTGTTGGGACCTCGAGATCCGGCGCGGTCGAGGCGGCGCACCCGCCGCTGCGCCTGCCTGACGGCAAGCCTCTCGCCGATGGCCGCGTGTATGCCGATACGCTCGAAGACTATCGGACGCTCTATCGCACCTATCGTACCGACCCGCGCTTGCAGACGCTGCACCAGCGCCTGCCGATGATCGCGATATGGGACGACCACGAATTTTCCGACGACTGCTGGCAGGATCACCAGGTCTACACCAACGAGGAAAGGCAGGAGACGCAGCGCCGCCGCAACGCCAGTCGTGCGTGGGCGGAGTACATGCCGGTGGACTGGAGCGACGTGCGCTTCGAACCGGACAATCCGTCGTATACCAACATTCGTATCTATCGCGAATTTCGCTTCGGCACGCTGATGCATCTCGTGATGACGGACGAGCGGCTGTATCGCGACGACCATGTCGTCAGCGAGGCGTCTGTCGCGCGGGCACGCGGGCACGACCCGGTCAACGGCGACGACGCAGCCGGCTCGCGCTACTTCGTTAACCAGGGTGTGCTGCAGCGACTGGAGGCGCAGGATACCGCGCAGCTCGGTCGCGCGCCGTCGATGCTCGGCCCGGAGCAGACGCAATGGTGGAAGGCCACGATGAAGGGTTCGCCCGCGACCTGGAAGGTGTGGGGCAACGAGGTGATGTTGAACCGTCTGTGGGCCGTGATGCCAGGCGCGCCGCAGACACCGGCAGCACGCCTCGTGGTCGATTGCGACGCATGGGACGGCTATCCGGCACACAAGCACGAACTGCTCTCATACCTGAACGAGCAGGGGATCCGCAACGTCGTCGCGATCAGCGGGGACCTGCATGCGTTTCAGTGCGGCGTCGTGCGGGACGACCCCGACCCTGCAAAAGGTTCGCCCGTGGCCGTCGACTTCGTCTGTGCAGGCATCAGCAGCGCGTCCTTCTATTCCTACCTGAAAGCCGCATGGAGCGGCACGCCGTTTGCGTCACTGGCCTCCACCCCGGCCAAACTCGACACCTTCCTGATGACGAACAACCCCGATCTGCGCCACGCCGACCACGACGCACAGGGCTATGCGTCAGCCACCGTCACGCCGGAGCGTTTTTCCGTGGTGTTCAACAAAGTGAGGCCGTTGAACCCGGACGCCACCGCGCCCGCGGATGCCCTGCTCGACCGCACGCAGCTGACCGTGCCCAAGGATTCGGTCGAGGTGCGCGTCGAGCGCTTCTAGGTTCACGCTTCAGAGATGGCGCATTGCTCGCGCTGCCATTTTGTTCAGTTTGACATCGGCGTCGATCAGACAGCATGCTGCTGTCGCACCTGCATTTTCTTTCGATGTGACCTGATACGCCGTAACGTCATCGAAGCCTGCCAACATCTGCTCCGGCCATACCTGCTCCATCACACGGGATTTCGTAATCATGAGTCACATCCACTTCATCGGCGGGGAAAAAGGCGGCGTCGGCAAATCGCTCGCCGCCCGTGTGCTGGCCCAGTATTTCATCGATCGGAGCGTGCCCTTCATGGGCTTCGATACCGACCGATCGCACGGCGCGCTACTGCGGTTCTATGCCGATTTTGCCGCGCCTGCCGTGCTCGACCAGCATGACAGCCTCGATCCGGTCATGGAATCGGCGCTCGAAGATCCGCAGCGGCGCATACTGGTCGACCTCGCGGCCCAGACGCGGCAGTCGCTCGCAAGATGGCTCGACGATTCGGACGTGCTGGATTTTGCCGAAGAACACGGCCTCACGTTGACGTGGTGGCACGTGATGGACACCGGACGCGATTCGGTCGATCTGCTGCGGCATTGGCTCGACGAATTCGGTGGACGCATCAGGCTGGTGCTGGTACTGAATGAAGTCCGCGGCGATCGCTTCGAGATTCTGGAGGCATCCGGCGAACGCGAGAGGGCCGAGGCCCTCGGCGCCAGCGTGATTACGCTGCGCCGCCTGCCCGACACGACGATGCAGAAGATCGATCGTCAAAGCGCGAGCTTCTGGGCGGCGGTCAATCATCCCGACCGCGCCGCCACGGGGCTCGGCTTGCTGGAGCGGCAGCGCGTCAAGGTCTGGCTGCATCGTACTTATGAGGAGCTGGGCACGCTCGCGTTGTAGTGCGGGCCCCTGCGACGGCGCGGAGGGTGCGGCGCGTTGCTGGAATGGCTCATACACGGAAACCTGGAGGTTGCGATGGCCGATCACGACAGACTGCATCCACTCCGTCCGTTCCTGAAGAATTGGGTTTGGGAGCACGGCCGAATCGGGACGCGCTATCTCGACTGCGTCGATGGCGAAATCAAGTTCGATGCAGGCAAGAAATCGCATTTCGCTGCCGAGAAATATATCTACGTGCCGCTGGGCAAGAACACTGACGACGACGCATCCGCGGAGGGTCCTGCGATCCACGAGGAAGGACTTGCCCGCTTTTTGCGGGCTGCGCAACTGGGCACGCCAGGGGAAGCCGGTTCTGTAGCAGAGGTTCAGCGCGCGGTGCAGGACTGCGTGGAGATCGGCCTGTTCAGCGCGTATCAATGGGAGGCTCGACAGGCATTTGCCCGCTACGCGCAGGAACCCATGTTCGACGACGAGATCCGCGCGGCGGTTGTCGACGACATCCGGCGAATGTACGTCGGCATGCGAGAGCAGCTGGCACTGTACGATTTCAGTGTGCTCTACGGCTTGCCCACGCCGCTGCTGATCAGCGACACACCGTTCATCGACTGGCGCGTGAGCGCCAGTCCGGCACTTCCGTTCGTATCGCTTCCGCTGGGACCTTACTGCCTGCTGGTAGGCGCGCCGTCGGGCAGGAGTAGCCGAATCGGCCCGGTGGTCTGGAAGGCCGCTGCCGCGATGGGCCCGTTGAAGGACCACAACCGCCGGATCGAGGAGCACGCACGTCTGTGGCTGGTGGCGACCACCGACGACCAACTCGTCGCTGCACAAGGTCGCATTGCCGCGGCCAGGGGCGCCAGGCACCTGCCGCCGCCCACCTGATACCGCTTCACCGAATCCTCGGAATCCAGCGCACCTCAGGTGCGAAGTGCGCGCCAGAGCACCAGTTTCTGTTCGAACGACAACGTCGCATTTGCCGGACTCGACGAAGGCAACACGAGCGTTTCATAACCCGCCGCGCCGATCACATCGGCAAACCGCCCTGCCGTCTTGCCGTTGAAGCAGACTTTCTTCAGCAACGGCGCGTGCTCGCGCAACGAAGCAAAGTCGTTCGGCTTCGCATTCCGGATCGCCGAATCGAGACTGCCTTTGCGATGGCATGCATCGAGCACGTCCCAGATGCCGATGCCGTGCGCAAGCACGCGTTCGAGCCGCGCGTCATACACGAGTTCGTGCAGCCCGGGTTCGCCGAGCACCGCACCGAGCAACCGCCAGAACTGGTTGCGCGGATGCGCGTAGTACTGCGCGGCATCGAGCGACGCCTCGCCCGGAAAGCTGCCCAGGATCATCGTGTGCGTATTCGGGCCGGCGACCGGCGGAAAACCTTGCAGCATCACGCGTCTCCACGCGGCCCGACGGATCGCGGCCCGTCGCCGTGCGCATCGAGATGACGCCACAGCGCCGGCAGCATACATTCGGTGACCATCAGCGGTTTGCCGTGACGCTGAAACACCGAGCGTCGCGCGGCAAACGCATGCGGCGCGCGCACGCCTGCGCCGAGCGCATGGGTCGCCAGTGCATACAACGGATGTCCCGCAATCACGCGCCGGCTGACGAGCGCGGAGCGCTCGACCTCCGGATCGCTGTACAGCAACTCCGCGAGCGGCCGCGTGCGCAACCGCCGCATCGCCTGCCACACGCCCTTGCTGGCCGCGAGCGGTGCGATGCTGTGCGCGGCGACGAACGGCGTGCCGTCGACCGACAGGATCACCTCGCGCACCCACATCGGCGCACGCGGCGCACTGGCGAGCGCGACCGGCTCGTCGAACCACGGACAGTCGACGGCCTCGCGCGTCACGCGCACCTTCACGCTACCGAGCCGCGCGAGATGGGCGGTGAGCGAACCGCCGCGCGTCAGCCAGTCGCGCTGGTCGAGCGTGCAGCCGGGCCGGGGCGTTTCGCGCCAGCCCGCCTGTGCGCCGTCGAATCGCATCCGCGCGTTCACGCGGCGCGCGACAGCAGCAGCGCGTTGGTCCGCTTCACGAAGCTCGCCGGATCGTCGAGCATGCCGCCTTCGGCCAGCAGCGCCTGGTCGAACAGCAGATGGGCCCAGTCGCCGAAATCGGCGCTGTCGGCGTTCAGCTGCTTGACGAGCGCGTGATCCGGGTTGATCTCGAGGATCGGCTGCATCGCGGGCGCGTTCTGGCCGGCCGCCTTCAGCATCCGCTGCAAGTAGCCGCTCATGTCGTTGTCGTCCGCGACGAGGCACGACGGCGAATCGGTCAGGCGGAACGTGACGCGCACTTCCTTCACCTTGTCGCCGAGCGCTTCCTTCATCTTCTCGACGACCGGCTTGATCGCCTCGCCGGCCTGCTCCTGCGCCTTCTTTTCCTCGTCGTTCAGCTCGCCGAGGTCGAGATCGCCGCGCGCGACGCTCGCGAGCGGCTTGCCGTCGAATTCCTGCAGGAACGACAGCATCCATTCGTCGACGCGATCGGTCAGCAGCAGCACCTCGACACCCTTCTTGCGGAACACTTCCAGATGCGGGCTGTTCTTCGCGGCCTGCCACGTATCGGCGGTCACGTAGTAGATCTTGCTTTGCTCGGGCTTCATGCGCGACACGTAGTCGGCAAGCGACACGTCCTGCGCGTCGGTCGTGCCGTGCGTCGATGCGAAACGCAGCAGCTTCGCGATGCGCTCGCGGTTCGCGTGATCCTCGCCGAGGCCTTCCTTCAGCACCTGGCCGAACGCGCTCCAGAACGCCTTGTACTTCTCCTTGCCGGCATCCTCTTCCGCGTTTGCGAGTTCCTCGAGCATCGACAGCGCGCGCTTCGTCACGCCTTCGCGGATCGCCTTCACGTCGCGGCTTTCCTGCAGGATTTCACGCGACACGTTCAGCGGCAGGTCGGCCGAATCGACGACGCCCTTCACGAAGCGCAGGTATTGCGGCAGCAGCTGCTCGGCGTCGTCCATGATGAACACGCGCTTCACGTACAGCTTCAGGCCGCCGCGGTAGTCGCGGTTCCACAGGTCGAACGGCGCGTGCGCCGGCACGAACAGCAGCTGCGTGTATTCGCTGCGGCCCTCGACGCGGTTGTGCGTCCACGTGAGCGGATCCTGGTGGTCGTGCGCGATGTGCTGGTAGAACTGCGTGTACTGCTCGTCGGTGACTTCGCTCTTCGAACGCGTCCACAGCGCGCTCGCCTGGTTGACAGTCTCGTCCTCGTCCTTCAGGACCATCTCGCCCTTTTCCTGATCCCACTCTTCCTGCTGCATCAGGATCGGCAGCGCGATGTGATCGGAGTACTTCTGGATGATCGACTTCAGGCGATGCGACGACAGCAGTTCGTCCTCGCCTTCGCGCAGGTGCAGCGTGATCGTGGTGCCGCGCTGCGCGCGCTCGATCGCGTCGATCGTGAAATCGCCCTCGCCCGCGCTTTCCCAGCGCACGGCTTCGCTCGCCGGCAGGCCGGCGCGGCGCGTCTCGACGGTGATCTTGTCGGCGACGATGAAGCCCGAGTAGAAGCCGACGCCGAACTGGCCGATCAGCGCCGCGTCCTTCTGCTGGTCGCCCGACAGCTTCGTGAAGAATTCCTTGGTGCCCGAACGCGCGATCGTGCCGAGGTTCGCGATCGCCTCGTCGCGGCTCATGCCGATGCCGTTGTCCTCGATCGTGATCGTGCGTGCCGCCTTGTCGAAGCCGATACGGATGCGCAGGTTCGGATCGTTCTCGTACAGCGCGTTGTCCGCGAGCCCTTCGAAACGCAGCTTGTCGGCCGCGTCGGACGCGTTCGACACCAGTTCGCGCAGGAAGATTTCCTTGTTGCTGTAGAGCGAATGGATCATCAGGTGGAGGAGTTGCTTGACCTCTGCCTGAAAGCTCATCGTTTCGTGTGCCATGGATGCTGTTTCCTCTTACTTGAACTTGAACTTGAATGGTGTGGCGCAGGCGCCCGGCGCGCGATGCCGGTGGGCTCGTCAAGGACAACCGTCTGGCGCAAGCGGTTTGCGCGCGTATCTGGGGACGGGCGGCCGGATTTCAAGGGGCGGCGTGCCGCCCCCGTCACGACGCGCGCCGCGCCGCCGAGTCGATATAGCGCGCGAGAAACCCCGGCAGCGCCGGATCGCCGCAGTTCGCGACATTGAAGCGCGTCCACGTCGACGTCGACTGCTGCGGCGAGAACAGGCTCCCCGGCGTCAGCAGGAACCCTTCCTCGTGCGCGGCAGCCGCGAGCGCGTCCGAATCGACGCCCGTGTCGGCCCACAGAAACATCCCGGCCGCCGGCATCGTGAAGAGCCGCAGCCCGGTGCGCTCGAGCATCCGCGCCGTCTTGTCGCGCACGCCGTCGAGCCGCGCGCGCAGCCGCTCGACGTGGCGCCGGTAATGCCCCTCGGTCAGGATCTTGTAAAGCACGCGCTCGTTCAGCTCCGGCGTGGTCATCCCCACCAGCATCTTCTGGTCGGTGATCGCCTTCGCGATCTCGGGCGCGCAGGCGACGTAGCCGACCCGCAAATTCGCCGCGAGCGTCTTCGAATAGCTGCCGAGGTAGATCACGCGCTTCAACTGATCGAGGCTCGCGAGCCGCGTGGCCGGATAGCTCGGCGGGCACAGGTCGCCGTACACGTCGTCCTCGACGACCAGGAAATCGTACGCCTCGGCGAGCTTCAGGATCCGGAACGCCTGCGCGGCCGACAGCGACGTGCCGGTCGGGTTCTGCAACACCGAATTGATCACGAGCATCTTCGGCCGCCACATCTGCACGAGCGTCTCGAGCGCGTCGAGGTCGGGGCCGTCGGGCGTGTACGGCATCCCGACGAGCTGCGCGCCCTGCGACGCGAAGCGGCCGAACATCTGGAACCACGCGGGATCGCCGACGATCACCGCATCGCCGGGCCGCACGTAGATCCGCGAGATCAGGTCGATCGCCTGCGTGATGCCGGACACCAGCACGAGCTGCTCGGGCTTCGCGCCGATCTCGACTTCCGCGAGCCGCGTCTGCAGTTGCTGGCGCAGCGGCAGGAAACCCTGCGCGGTGCCGAAGCCGAGCATCTGCGCGCCGGACTGGCGCCCGAGCGCGCGTAGCGCGCCGGTGATCAGCTCGCCGTCGAGCCAGCGGCCCGGCAGGTAGCCGAGACCCGGCCCCTTTTCCGGGCTGACGGTGTGCAGCATGTTGCGCAGCAGCCAGACGACGTCGATCGTGTTGTGGACCGGCGCAGCCTCGGCCACGCGCACCACGCTGTCGGCCGGCTGCGGGCCGGTGGCCGTGCGCTCGCGCACGTAGAAGCCCGAGCCGCGCCGCGAGTCGAGATAGCCCTGCGCGACGAGCCGCTCGTAGGCCTCGACCACGGTGAAGCGCGACACGCTCTTGTCGAGCGCGAGCTTGCGGATCGACGGCATCCGCATGCCGGGCCGGAACACGCGCTCATCGATGCGGCGCCGCGCCCACTGGACGAGCTGGTCGACGAGCGTGAGCGTGGCCGTATCGTGCGGCACGGGAATCTGGGCGAGAGGGACGGTGGACATGGGCGGCAGCTCCAACTGTACCGAAGGCTATCGCGCCGATTGTACCGTTACTGTGCCGGTGCCGACGATTACAGTTGACCGCAATGGCGACCCTGCGGCCGCCGTTCCGGCCTTGCCGCACTTGAGCGGCGCCCGCCGGACCGCAGCGCGGCCCGTGCATCGGCCGGCCGCGCAGCCACCCGGCGGATCGCCCGCCCACCATGACACTTTCACTTCCCGACCGACGTTCATGCCAGCCCGCTCCGTGACCCTCGACCATCTCGTCATCGCCGCGCGCACGCTCGACGAAGGCGTGCGCCATGTCGCCGACGCGCTCGGCATCGAGCCGGCCGGCGGCGGCCGCCATCCGCTGATGCGCACCCATAATGCGCTGTTCGGCGTGTGGGGCGGGCTGTACCTCGAAGTGATCGCGATCGATCCCGACGCACCCGCTGCGGGCGCCGACGCCGCGCCACCACGCGCCCGGCTGTTCGGGCTCGACGATCCGGCCATCCACGCGCGGCTCGCGCAGGGCCCGTTCCTCGCGCACTGGGTCGCGCGCGTCGACCGCCCGCGCCGGCTCGCGCTGTGGCAGAGCCAGTACCCGGCCCGCATCGCGCCGGTGGTCGCGATGCGGCGCGGCGACCTGAGCTGGGGCCTCACGGTCCCCGACGACGGCGCGTTCCCCGCGTGGCAAGGCGCCGGCGACGGCCTCGTGCCGTCGCTGATCCAGTGGGACAGCCCGCGCCATCCGGCCGAATCGCTGCCGCACGACGGCGTCGCGCTGAAGGTGCTCAAGGGCGTCCACCCGCGTGCGGACACGATCCGCGAGCAGCTCGACTGGCTCGGCGCCGGCCACCTGCTCGAGCTCGAAACCGGCGACGGCCCGCCCGCGCTCGTCGCCGAATTCGATACGCCGCAAGGTACCCGCACGCTGCGCTGACCGCCCTGCCGCCCCTTCCATTACACGAACCCAGCAATACGGAGACACCCACGACATGAATTCGCGCGAAACCCGGGGCATGCTGCTCGGCCTCATCGGCGTGATGATCTTCAGCCTGACGCTGCCGATGACGCGTATCGTCGTCTCCGAACTCAATCCGCTCCTCAACGGGCTCGGCCGTGCGCTCGCCGCGTCTGTGCCGGCCGGCCTGCTGCTGTGGTGGCGCCGCGAACGGCTGCCGAGCCGCGCGCAACTGAAAAGCCTCGCGGTCGTGTCGGCCGGCGTGATCATCGCGTATCCGGTGTTCTCCGCATGGGCGATGAAAACGGTGCCGGCGTCGCACGGCGCGGTCGTCAACGGCCTGCAGCCGCTGTTCGTCGCGCTGTACGCGGCGTGGCTGTCGCACGAGCGGCCGTCGAAGGCGTTCTGGGTCAGCGCGCTGGCGGGCAGCGCGCTGGTGATCGCGTTCGCGCTGCGCGACGGCGGCGGCACCGTGCAGGCCGGCGACGCGCTGATGCTCGTGGCGGTCGGCATCGGCGCGCTCGGCTATGCGGAAGGCGCGCGCCTCGCGCGCCAGATCGGCGGCTGGCAGGTGATCTGCTGGGCGCTCGTCGTATCCGCGCCGTTCCTCGTGCTGCCGGTCGGCTGGCTCGCATGGACGCAGCACATCGCGCATCCGGCCCCGCTCGCGCTGCGCACGTGGCTCGCGTTCGGCTACGTGACCCTCTTTTCGCAATTCATCGGCTTTTTCGCGTGGTATGCGGGGCTCGCGATGGGCGGCATCGCACGCGTCGGCCAGGTGCAATTGCTGCAGATCTTCTTCACGATCGCCTTTTCCGCGCTGCTGTTCGGCGAAACGGTCACGCCGTCGACGTGGCTGTTCGCGGCCGCCGTGATCGCGACCGTGATGCTCGGCCGGCGCTCGGCGGTGGCCACGGCCCCGCGTCCCGCTCGCGCCGGTTGAAGAGGTGCGCCATAATGTTTGTTTTGCCTGAACGGTTTTGCCCACCCGGCCGCGACGGCCCGATCGCGCTCCCGCATGCTCACCCGGCTGCGTCGACGCAATCAGCCTGATCGACCTTTCTTGACTGACCACGATATCCGAACGAGGAGACTATGAATCCGAGCGACCTGCATCCGCCGCACTGGCAGCTTTCCGAACGCGCCCGCAAGCTGACGAGCTCTGCGATCCGCGAGATCCTGAAGGTGACGGAACGCCCCGAGGTCATCTCGTTCGCAGGCGGCCTGCCCGCTCCCGCGACGTTCCCGGCCGAACGCATGCGCGCCGCGGCCGACCGCGTGCTGCGCGATGCGCCCGCTGCCGCCCTCCAGTACAGCGCGACCGAAGGCTACCTGCCGCTGCGCGAATGGATCGCCGAGCGCTACAGCGTGCGCGTGTCGCAGGTACTGATCACGACCGGCTCGCAGCAGGCGCTCGACCTGCTCGGCAAGGCGCTGATCGATCCGAACAGCCCGATCCTGGTCGAAACCCCGACCTACCTCGGCGCGCTGCAATCCTTCTCGCTGTACGAGCCGCGCTACGTGCAGGTACCGACCGACGAGCAGGGCCTGCTGCCGGAAGGCCTCACGCCCGAACTCACGCAAGGTGCGCGCCTGCTGTACGCGCAGCCGAACTTCCAGAACCCGACCGGCCGCCGCCTGCCCGTCGAGCGCCGCCGCGCGCTCGCCGCGTTCGCGCAGTCGAGCCCGTTCCCGGTGCTGGAAGACGATCCGTACGGCGCGCTGAACTACCAGGGCGAGCCGCTGCCGACGATGCTGTCGATGGCGCCGGATCACGTCGTGCACCTCGGCACGTTCTCGAAGGTGCTCGCGCCGGGCCTGCGGATCGGCTACATCATTGCCCCCGAAGAACTCCACTTCAAGCTTGTGCAGGCCAAGCAGGCCACCGACCTGCACACGCCGACGCTCACGCAGCGCATCGCACACGAAGTGATCAAGGACGGCTTCCTCGACGAACACATCCCGACGATCCGCCAACTGTACGGCGCGCAGTGCGAAGCGATGCTCGCGTCGCTCGCGCGCCACATGCCGGAAGGCGTCACGTGGAACCGCCCGGAAGGCGGGATGTTCATCTGGGTGGATCTGCCCCCGCAGATCGACAGCATGAAGCTGCTCGCCGCGGCGGTCGACAACCACGTCGCCTTCGTGCCGGGCGCGCCGTTCTTCGCGGACAACGCGCAGCCGAACACGCTGCGCCTGTCGTTCGTGACGGTGCCGCCCGAGAAGATCGAGGAAGGCGTCGCGCGGCTCGGCAAGCTGCTGCGCGAGCGTCTCTGAGCCCCTTTTTCCTGTCACGACTCTCTACGAGGAATCGAACACATGGCTAACGTCTACGACAAACTGAAGTCGCTCGGCATCGAGCTCCCGACCGCCGGCGCACCGGCTGCCGCCTACGTGATGAGCGCGCAAAGCGGCAACACGGTCTACCTGTCGGGCCACATCGCGAAGAAGGACGGCAAGGTCTGGGCCGGCAAGCTCGGCGCCGATCTGCAGACGGAAGACGGCAAGGCCGCCGCACGCGCGATCGCGATCGACCTGCTCGCGACGCTGCAC
This sequence comes from Burkholderia sp. A9, assembly GCF_000801975.1. Lineage (NCBI taxonomy): Bacteria > Pseudomonadati > Pseudomonadota > Betaproteobacteria > Burkholderiales > Burkholderiaceae > Burkholderia > Burkholderia sp. A9. The sequence continues at coordinate 25,191 of NZ_JSZN01000009.1, forward strand.
GCGCACACGGGCGACCTGAACAAGGTCACGCGTATCGTCAAGCTGATGAGCCTCGTCAACTCGACGCTCGACTTCACCGAACAGCACATCGTCACGAACGGCGCATCGGAACTGATCGCCGAAGTGTTCGGCGACGCAGGCAAGCACGCACGTTCGGCATTCGGTGTCGCGCAGATTCCGCTCGGCGCGTGCGTCGAGATCGAGCTGATCGCCGAAGTCGCGTAACGGACGCAGCGCGATGCCCGGCCGTCTCGTCCGCTTCAAGCAGGTTGACGTGTTCACGTCGGTGCCGTTCAAGGGCAACGCGCTCGCCGTGGTGTTCGACGCCGATTCGCTCGGCGACGACGCCATGCTCGAGATCGCCCGCTGGACGAACCTGTCGGAAACGACGTTCGTTTGCACGCCGACCGATCCGGAAGCCGACTACCGCGTACGGATCTTCACGCCGTGCGGCGAACTGCCGTTCGCCGGCCACCCGACGCTGGGTACCGCGCATGCGTTCCTGGAAAGCGGCGCGCAGCCGCGCACGCCGGGCCGGCTGATCCAGCAGTGCGGGGTCGGCCGGGTCGCGCTGCGCGAGCAGGCCGACGGCTGGGCGTTCGCCGCGCCGCCGGCACGCGTCACGCCGCTCGACCGTTCGGACTACGCGGCGCTCGCTGCCGCGTTGCGCAGCGATGCGATCGACCTGGATGCCGAGCCGTGCGCAGTCGACAACGGCGCGCCGTGGCTAGTCGTGCGGCTGAAGTCGGCCGACGCGTGCATCGGCCTGACGCCCGATCCCGCCGCGCTGGAGGCACTCACGCACCGCTACGGTGCGGACGGCCTCGCGGTCTACGCGCCGCACGCCGAAGGCGGCCCCGCGACGTTCGAAATCCGCTGCCTGATGACCGGCGGCAACTTCGGCATCGGCGAGGATCCCGTCACCGGCAGTGCCAACGCCGCGCTGGCCGGACTGCTGAGCCGCCAGCAGCGCCGCCCCGGCACGTCGTACACCGCCCGCCAGGGCACGGCGATCGGCCGCGACGGCCGCGTCTTCGTCCGCTACGGCGACGACGGCACGATCTGGATCGGCGGGCACGCCGTCACGATCGTCGACGGCACGTTCCAGGCGCCCGCCTGACGTTTCGCAAGGTGCGATGGTGCCGGCCCCGCCGGCACCCTACGATTCACCCGGCTATCGCAAAAACGTTCCAGCCAGTAATATCGGGCCTAATCCGTCGCTTCGGCGGGTCTGTCCATGGTTGCGCGTCCCGCGAACGAACAGACGCCGGTGCGACCCTAGCCATAGCCGGCCATTCCGACGGGGATGGCGCACGCGAGCAGGACGCCGCCCTTTTCCGATGAGCTCCGCCCGGACCAACCACACGCCACCGACCCGGCCGCTGCGCGCGCCGCGCAAGTCGCGCCGGCGCGCGCTGTTCGCGATCCCGCTGCTCGGGATGCTGGCGCTTGCGCTGCTGTGGGCGGTAATCGTCGCGCGGCTGGCGGTCGAAAAGGACAGCGCGTTCAAGGAAGCGGCGGCATCCGCGGCGATCCTGTCGTCCGCGCTCGAGCAGCATACGGTGAAGGCGATCCACCAGGTCGACCAGATCACCCGCTTCGTCAAGTTCGAGTTCGAGAAATCGCCGTCGCGCTTCAACCTCGCGAGCACGGTCGAGAAAGGCGTCGTGCCGAGCGACACGCTGATCCAGGTCTCGCTCGTCAACGCGAAAGGCATCCTGTTCGCGAACACGGCCGAGCGCCATCCGCTGCCGATCAACCTGTCCGATCGCGAGCACTTCAGGGTCCACCTCGCGCACAACGACGACCGCCTGTACATCAGCAAGCCCGTGCTCGGCCGCGTATCGAGCCACTGGACGCTGCAGATGACGCGCCGCCTGAACAACCCGGACGGCAGCTTCGCCGGCATCGTCGTCGTGTCGGAAGACCCGAGCTACTTCACGAACGACTTCTACAACAACGCGGCGATCGGCAAGGAAGGCGTGATCTCCGTCGTGTCCGACACCGGCGCCGTGCTGGCGCGCCGGACCGGTTCGGTCAGCAACGCGCCGGGCGCGTTCTCCGCGTCGGGCGTGTACCCGATCGCCGAGCGCGTGACGGGCACGATCCTCGATCCGATCGACGGCGTGACGCGCATCGTGTCGTACCGCCATCTCGACGGCTACCCGCTCGCGGTGATGGTCGGGCTGTCGCAGACCGAGGAATACGCGGACTACTACCACACGCGCAACGTCTACCTGCTGATGACGAGCTTCATCACGCTCGCGATGCTCGCGTTCTTCGGTGTCGCGACGGGCCTGATCGGCAAGCTGCTCGGCCGCGAGCGCGAGATGACCCAGCTCGCCGAATACGACCTGCTCACCGGTCTCGCGAACCGCTACGCGACGCTGCGCGGGCTGCGCAACGAGGTGGCGCTGCCGACGAGCCTGTCGCGGCTCGGCCTGCTGTTCATCGATCTCGACAACTTCAAGACCGTCAACGACACGCTCGGCCACAACGCCGGCGACATCGTGCTGCAGATGACCGCGTCGCGCCTGTCGGATGCGGTCGGCGACGAAGGGTCGCTCGCGCGGATCGGCGGCGACGAGTTCGTCGTCGTGATGAAGGGCGACGACGTCGAACGGCGCGCGGTGCGGCTCGCGGAAGCGATCATCCGGATGTTCGGCGAGCCGTTCGACGTGCGCGGCAGTTCGTTCGTGCTGCATGCGAGCATCGGCATCGCGCTGCACACCGTCGCAAACGAAAGCGAGATCGACCTGCTGAAAAAGGCCGATCTCGCCATGTACAGCGCAAAGGATGCCGGCAAGAACTGCTACCAGTTCTATGCGCCGCACCTGTCGCACCGCGCGGACCACCTGATGCGCTGGGAACAACAATTGCGCGTCGCGCTCGCCGAGCAACAGCTGTTCCTCGCGTACCAGCCGAAGATCGACCTCACGCACCGCACGATCACGGGCTTCGAGGCGCTCGCACGCTGGGACCATCCCGAGCACGGCATCATCTCCGCGAACGAATTCATTTCGATCGCCGAATCGACGGGCCTGATCGTGCCGATCGGCGACTTCGTGATCCGCACCGCGTGCGAGCAGATCGCGCGCTGGCGCGACGACGGCCACGACACGCTGACGCTCGCGGTCAACATCTCGCCCGTGCAATTCTGGCGCGGCGACCTGATCGAGACGATCTCGCGCACGCTGCAGGAAACCGGCATCGACGCGAACCGGCTCGAACTCGAGATCACCGAGACTGCGATGATGGAATACCCGGAGCTCGTGTCCGAGAAGATCGTCGCGCTGAAGAAGCTCGGCATCCGGATCGCGCTCGACGATTTCGGCACCGGCTATTCGTCGCTGTCGTACCTGCACCGCTTCTCCGTCGATACGCTGAAGGTCGACCGTTCGTTCGTGCAGGCGATTCCGAACGATCGCAGCGTGTGCGTGATGGTGTCGTCGATCGTGCATCTCGCCCGCTCGCTCGGCCTGACGGTCGTCGTCGAGGGCACCGAGACCGAGGAGCAGATCATCTGGCTGTCCGCGCTCGGCGAGATCGAGGCGCAGGGCTTCCTGTTCTCGCGGCCCGTGCCGGCCGATGCGATCCCGGCGCTGATCGCGCGCTTCGGCGTGCGCGGCGACCGGCCGAACGTCATCGCGCACCGCGCGACGGGCAGCGCAGGCGTCTGAGCGCCCCGCCGCCCCCCACGGCACACTTGTTGCGCCGCACGCCGATTGTTTCGGCTTCCGATCCGGTTGTTTAGTCCATTTACTAGCGTTTTCGCGCATGGCAGTGTCACGGTGCGCGGCGGACAATCGGGAGGGCCAGCGTGTCGGCGGGCCGCCGGCATGTCCATATGCGCGAGATCGGCCCTGCACCAACAGCACAATCATGACCACCGTCGAAGTCGAAGCGGCCGAACGTGTCGAACGGACACAGGAGGCATCCCTGTGGACCTTGTTCAAGGTCATCGCCGGCATTTCCGCCATGTCATGGGGTGGGCTCTCGATGATGGCGCAGCTCGAACGCCACTACGTCGACCGGTTGCAGCGCATCGAGCCGCACATGTTCGCCGATCTCGTCGCGCTCGCGTGGCTGGTGCCAGGCCCGGTCGGCTGCAATGTCGCGGTACAGGTCGGCCAGACGCTGCACGGCCGCGTCGGCGCATGGGTCGCCGGCATCGCGAGCGTGCTGCCGTTTTCCGTGCTGATGACGCTGTTCGCGATCTTCTATCGCACGCCGGTCGTACGCTCGCTCGCCGCGCCGGTGCTGATCAATCACTTCGGGATGGTGCTCGCCGCGCTGATCGGCGTGACGTGGTGCAGGCAATTGCGCACGCTCGCGCGCACGCGGCTCGAACGTCTGATCGCCGCGCTGTCGACGATTCTGCTCGCTTTTGCGCAGAGTCCTACCGCTTTCGTCGGCATTCTCTTCGCTGCGTTTGCAGCAGGCTGGCTCACCGGGCCGCCGCAAGACGACACGGTCGATTTCACACTGTCGAAGCGCGACCGCAACCTGCTCGTGCTGCTGGCGATTCTCGTCACGCTGTTCGCGGTGCCGCTGCCCGGCGACTACCAGGTGACGCTGCTGTGGCCGCGGCTCGCCGGCGCCGGCATGACGCTGTTCGGCGGCGGCTTCTCCGCGCTGCCCGTGCTCAAGGCTTTGTTCGTGTCGCCGGCAACCGGCATCTCGGACCACGACTTTACACTGGCCTTCGCGCTGTCGCCGGTGTCGCCCGGACCGCTGCTGAACGTCGTGCCGTTTCTCGGCTACCTGACCGACGGCTGGGTCGGTGCGCTGCTCGCGACCGCCGCGCTGTTCATTCCGTCGGGGTGTCTCGTGGTATTTGCACAGAACCACCTGTTCCGGCTCAAGCGCCATTCGCGCTTCGAGCACGGCATGCACCTGCTGCGCGCGGCGACGACGGGCTTTCTCGTCGTCGCCGTCGTGAAGATCCTGCATCGCGAACCGGCCGATCCGGTCTATTGGGTGACCGGCGGATTCGCGGCGCTGTGCTTCGCACGCTTCAAGGTGCCCGTGTACGCCGTCTACGGCGCGGTGGCGATCGCGTGCGGCGTGTGGCTGTGGGCCGCCGCGCACTGACGGGCGTCCGCAGTCGACGCCCCCACGCCGCCGGCCGCGTAACGCTCAGCCTGCCTGCATCGCGCCCCGGCGGGCGACCCAGCGAGCCCGCAGCGCGTCGTACGCGAGGTTGAAACAGAACGTATAAGGCAGGAAGAACAGCACGATGCCGAGGTCGAGCAGCAGCGCCTCGACGAGGCTCACGTTCAGCCACCACGCTGCAACCGGCACCACCATCGCGACCAGACCGAGTTCGAACATGACCGCATGCGCAATCCGCATGCCAAGCGTGCGCGTCAGTCCCGCACGCCGCTCGATGCGGTCGAACAGCGTGTTGAACGTCATGTTCCACGCCATCGCGATCAGCGACACCATCACCGTCAGCACGCCGACGTGCGACACCGGCATGTCGAGCAGCCACGCGCCGATCGGCGCGCACAGAGCGATCGCCACCAATTCGAACGTCAGCGCGTGCACGAGGCGTTCCGCCACCGTTTTGTTCACATGTTTCATGGTTCCCTCCGATGCTTCGTTGGTTCAGCTCGTGTCGGTCATTTTGATCGGCAAAACCGTACGAATCCAGTTTGATATCATCGGTTTTACCGATATAACACCATGAGGACCGCCGCATGCGTCACGCCCCCGAAGCCCTGCTCGCCTTCGTCGAAGCTGCGCTGCTCGGCTCGTTCACGGCCGCCGCGCGCAAGCTCGGCAAGCGCCAGTCGACCGTGTCCGAAGCGATCGCGAACCTCGAGATCGACCTCGGCGTGCAGCTGTTCGACCGCTCGACGCGTACGCCGACGCTCACCGATGCCGGACGCGCGCTGCTGCCGCAGGTGCAGCGCGCGCTGGAAGCCGGCGCGGCGATCGATCGCACGGCCGCGCGGCTCGCGCAGGGCGAGGAAGCGCGGCTCACGCTCGTCGTGTCCGATACCTACCAGTCGAAGCGTTACGAGGAAACCTTGATGGCGCTCGAACGGCGCTTTCCGGCGCTCGAGCTCGAATGCCAGATCGCCGAGCACGAGGATGTGCTCGACCTGATCCAGCAGGGCCGCGCGCAGCTCGGGCTGATGGCCGCGCGCGCCGCCTACCCGCCCGATATCGGCGCGGCAACGGTAGCGGAGGAATCGGAGATCGGCTTGTTCGTCGGCCGCATGCACGCGCTCGCGGCATACGGCGATGCCGAAGTCCCGCATGCCGCGCTGCGCGACGCGCGCGAGCTGCGCCTCAACACCTACGTGAAACCGGAAGATCGCGGCGCCGACGGCCGGATCGTCGTCGGCACGCAGCGCTGGCTCGCGCCAAGCTATCTGATGCTGCTGGAGATGGCGGTGCTGGGATTCGGCTGGGCCGAGCTGCCGCGCTGGATGGTCGACCACTTCGCGCGCGATCGCCTGTGCGAGCTGCGCTCGCGCGGCTGGCCGCGCCGCGTGCGGGTCGATGCGGTATGGTCGCGCAACCGGCCGCTCGGCCCGGCCGGTGCATGGCTGCTCGACGCGATGCTGGCCGCGTAGCGGCGCGCCACGCCGGCGCCTGGCGCCGAACGGCGCCGCAAGCTCAGAAACCGCGCGACAGCACGGCCGCGCCGACCGTCACGACACCGAGCACGAGGTTGACGACGACCAGCAGGCGCACCGTGTTCACCGCGCGCGCGCCGTCCGGCCAGTTCTGCGACTGCACCGCGCGGCGGATGCGCGGGAACAGCGCGAAGCGGATATGGCCGAAGATCAGCATCATCACGACGCCGAGCCCGGCCATCGCGTGCAGCGTCCACGTCGCGTGCGCGCCGCCGAATGCCATCAGCAGGAAACCGCCGGACAGCAGGATCACGATCACCGCGCCCGACACCCAGTTGAAGAAGCGGCCGAACACGCTCTCGATCAGCGGCAGCCGAAGCTGCGGCGTCAGGTCGGACAGCGCCGGGCGCAGGCAGAAGTTCGCGAAGACCATGCCGCCCACCCACACGGCGACGGCCAGCAGATGAAGAAACAGCGCAACGGCAACAGCGTGGGACATGGCGGCAATCCTGTTATGGGTTATGTGCAACGAACAGCCGCGTCACGCGCGGTCTCGAGCGACATTCGACCGGCGTGCCGCCGCTCGGTTCAGGCCCCTGGCGGCATTTCACAATATTTTGCAAGTTCCGCATGACGGCGCCACTCTCGCTTACCTGAATACGTCGTCCCAAAAAATAACAGGCCGCACGCCCGCCGAAGCGGAGGTGCGGCCTTCGATGCCGGTCGACCGGCGACCGGATTCGGCGTCAGCCGAGCAGCGGACGCAGCTCGTTGACGACCTTGAGCTTCGTGTCCGGCGCGCGGCCCTTGCGTGCGCGCTTGCCGACGTGCGGCGCGAGCCCCGCATACGACAGCGTTTCGTCCTGCGCCTTGCCGCCGCGACCGGTGCCGATCAGCACGACGCCGGCCGGATCGATCGCGAGCGCCTGCACGAGCGTTTCCTTGTCGTCGAGCGCCATCAGGATCACGCCGCGGCCGCCGCCCGACAGCGTCTTCATCTCGTCCATCCCGAACACCAGCAGCCGGCCGCCGCTCGACAGACACGCGACCTGGGTCGCGTTCGGCAGCACCGGCATCGGCGCAAGCGGCACCGCGCCTGGATCGATCGTCATGAACGACTTGCCGGCCTTCACGCGGCTCACCATGTCGCCCATCTTCGCGAGGAAGCCGAAGCCGTTGCTCGATGCGAGCAGCAGCTGCTGTTCGGCCGGCGCAGCGTAGTAGTGCATCAGGTGCGAGCCCGATTCGAGCTCGATCAGCGACGTCACGGGCACGCCGTCGCCGCGGCCGCCCGGCAGCACCGACACGTCGACCGAGTACACGCGGCCGCTGCTGCCCCACGCGATCAGGCGATCCGGCGTGCGGCACTGGAATGCCGCGTACAGGTTGTCGCCGGCCTTGAACGAGAAGCCGGCCGGGTCGAGCCCATGGCCCTTCAGCGCACGCACCCAGCCCTTCTGCGACACGACGACCGTCACCGGTTCGTCGACGACCTTCGCCTCGAACGTCGCGCGCTTTTCCTGCTGGATCAGCGTGCGGCGATCGTCGCCGTACTGCTTCGCGTCGGCCTCGATCTCCTTGATCATCAGCCGCTTCATCGCGCTTTCGTTCGCGAGCAGTTCCTCGAGCTTCGCCTTCTCGTCGCGCAGCGCCTCGAGTTCCTTCTCGATCTTGATCTTCTCGAGCCGCGCGAGCTGGCGCAGGCGGATTTCGAGGATGTCTTCGGCCTGGCGGTCGGTGAGGCCGAACGCGCTCATCAGCGCGGCCTTCGGTTCGTCGGCCTCGCGGATGATGCGGATCACCTCGTCGATGTTCAGGAAGACGATCATCCGCCCTTCGAGGATGTGGATGCGGTCGTCGACCTTCGCGAGACGATGGCGGCACCGGCGCGTCATCGTCAGCTGGCGGAACTTCACCCACTCGTCGAGGATCGTCAGCAGCCCCTTCTGGCCCGGCCGGCCGTCGGCGCCGATCATCACGAGGTTCAGCGTCGCATTCGACTCGAGGCTCGTGTACGCGAGCAGCGTGTTCACGAATTCCGTCTGGTCGATCGTGCGCGACTTCGGCTCGAACACGAGCCGCACCGCCGCTTCCTTGCCCGACTCGTCGCGCACCGCGTCGAGCAGGTCGAGCATCGCCTTCTTCGTGTTGAGCTGCTCGGGCGTCAAGGTCTTCTTGCCGAGCTTGAGCTTCGGGTTGGTCAGTTCCTCGATTTCCTCGAGCACCTTCTGGCCCGACGTGTTCGGCGGCAGCTCGGTGACGACGAGCTGCCACTGGCCGCGCGCGAGATCCTCGATCTTCCAGCGCGCGCGCACCTTCAGGCTGCCGCGGCCGGATTCATAGGCCGCCGCGATTTCGGTGTCGCTCGAGATGATCTGGCCGCCGCCCGGGAAGTCCGGGCCGGGGATCAGGTTCACCAGTTCCGCGTGCGTGAGCTTCGGATTGCGGATCAATGCGACCGCCGCCGCCGCGACCTCGCGCAGGTTGTGCGAGGGGATTTCGGTGGCGAGACCGACCGCGATGCCCGACGCGCCGTTCAGCAGCACGAACGGCATGCGGCTCGGCAGCGTCTTCGGTTCCTCGAACGAGCCGTCGTAGTTCGGCATGAAGTCGACCGTGCCCTGGTCGATCTCGTCGAGCAGCAGCTTCGAGATCGGCGTGAGCCGCGCTTCGGTGTATCGCATCGCCGCCGCGCCGTCGCCGTCGCGCGAGCCAAAGTTGCCCTGCCCGTCGATCAGCGGATAGCGCAGCGAGAAATCCTGCGCGAGACGCACGAGCGCGTCATAGGCCGACTGGTCGCCGTGCGGGTGGTATTTACCGAGCACGTCGCCGACCACGCGCGCCGACTTCACCGGCTTCGCGTCGGGACCGAGGCCCATTTCGTTCATCGCGAACAGGATCCGGCGCTGCACCGGCTTCTGGCCGTCGCACACGTCGGGCAGCGCGCGGCTCTTCACGACGCTGACCGCGTAGCTGAGGTACGCCTGCTCCGCGTAGTTGCCGAGCGTCAGCGCATCGGCGCCCGGTGCATCGGACCCGGCGAAGAGATCGGAAGTATTGTCGTCCATCTGAATTCCGTATTCGTAAGTGGCGTGAGGCCGGGCCGGGCGTCATGCCCGGCCGCGCGGATGCTGTGTCGTGTTCGATGCCAAGCGGTGCCGATGCGCCAGCGGATTCGCGTTCGTGGCAAGAAGCAAACCGCAGCGATGCCGGGCGGCATCGCGAGGATGTGCGACGCCGCCACGGGCGCGAAGGCGCAGCGCATCAGTGCCGATTGGTGTCGAACACTGCACTAAATGTCCGCTTCGACGTCGTTGCCCTTTTCCTCGAGCCAGCCGCGCCGCGCGGCTGCCTCGCCCTTGCCCATCAGCATCGTCATGCGCGCGACGGTTGCCTCGTAGTCGAGCTCGCCGAGCTTCACCGGCATCAGGCGGCGTGTGTCGGGGTTCATCGTCGTGTCCCACAGCTGCTCCGCGCTCATTTCGCCGAGACCCTTGAAGCGGCTGATGCTCCACTGCGTGTCGCGCACGCCGTCCTTGCGCAGCTTGTCGAGGGTCGCCTCGAGTTCGCCTTCGTCGAGCGCATAGAGCTTCTGCGCGGGCTTCTTGCCGCGCGCGGGCGCGTCGACCCGGAACAGCGGCGGCCGCGCGACATGCACGTGACCGCGCTCGATCAGCTGCGGGAAATGCTTGAAGAACAGCGTGAGCAGCAGCACCTGGATGTGCGAGCCGTCGACGTCCGCATCCGACAGGATGCAGATCTTGCCGTAGCGCAGGTTCGACAGGTCGACGGTGTCGTCCGGGCTGTGCGGATCGACGCCGATTGCGACCGAGATGTCGTGCACCTCGTTGTTCGCGAACAAGCGGTCACGCTCGGTTTCCCACGTGTTCAGCACCTTGCCGCGCAGCGGCAGGATCGCCTGGTATTCCTTGTCGCGGCCCATCTTCGCGGAGCCGCCCGCCGAGTCGCCCTCGACGAGGAACAGTTCGTTGCGCGCGATATCTTCCGTCTCGCAGTCGGTCAGCTTGCCCGGCAGCACCGCGACGCCCGAGCTCTTGCGCTTCTCGACCTTCTGGCCCGCGCGCGTGCGCGCCTGCGCCTGCTTGATCACGAGTTCGGCGAGCTTCTTGCCGAGCTCGACGTGCTGGTTCAGCCAAAGTTCGAGCGCGGGACGCGAGAACGACGACACGAGCTTCACTGCGTCGCGGCTGTTCAGGCGTTCCTTGATCTGCCCCTGGAACTGCGGATCGAGCACCTTCGCGGACAGCACGAACGACACGCGCGCGAACACGTCTTCCGCGAGCAGCTTCACGCCCTTCGGCTGCAGGTTGTGCAGTTCGACGAAGCTTTTCACCGCCTGGTAAAGACCGTCGCGCAGGCCCGACTCGTGCGTGCCGCCGGCCGGCGTCGGGATCAGGTTCACGTACGACTCGCGCACGAGCGAGCCTTCCTCGCTCCATGCGACGACCCACGACGCGCCCTCGCCCTCGGCGAACGTGTCGTCGCTCGACCGCGCATCGGCGAAGCGCTCGCCTTCGAACAACGGAATCAGCAGCTCGCTGCCGTTCATCTCGTCGAGCAGGTAGCCGCGCAGGCCGTCCTCGTATTTCCAGGTCTGGCGCTCGCCGCTCTTCTCGTTGACGAGCACGACCTCGACGCCCGGCAGCAGCACGGCCTTCGAGCGCAGCAGGCGCTGCAGCTCGCCAAGCGGCAGGTTCGGCGAATCGAAATACTTCGGATTCGGCCACACCTGCACGCGCGTGCCGGATTTCTTCTCGCCGCGGCCGGCGCCTTGCGTCGCCAGCGGCTTCACGACATCGCCATCGGCGAAGCCGAGCTGCGCGATCTTGCTGTCGCGCCAGACCGTTACGTCGAGGCGCGTCGCGAGTGCGTTCGTCACCGACACGCCGACGCCGTGCAGGCCGCCCGAGAACGTGTATGCGCCGCCGGCGGCCTTGTCGAACTTGCCGCCCGCGTGCAGGCGCGTGAACACGATCTCGACGACCGGCACGCCTTCTTCGGGGTGCATGCCGAACGGGATGCCGCGACCATCGTCCTCGACCGACACCGACTGGTCGGCGTGCAGCGTGACCGTGATCTGCTTGCCGTAGCCGCCGAGCGCCTCGTCGGACGCGTTGTCGATGACTTCCTGGATGATGTGCAGCGGATTTTCGGTACGGGTGTACATGCCGGGCCGCTGCTTGACCGGCTCGAGGCCCTTGAGCACCTTGATCGATGCTTCGCTATAGGCCGCGCTGGGCTTCTTCGTTGACATAGGCGCTGAATTTCGTCATTCATCGGGACGTTGTCCACATCTCGTGTGGATAACGTCGTGGACAAAACGTTGAGTTCGGTAAAAAAGCGAATCGAAACAACGGTGTGCTTGGACTGCTCCGAAAGCGGGCGCGCGGCATGCGCTGCGCGACCCGGGACGCGCGGTATTTTACTGGTTCCGCGTGGCGCGCCATCGCTAGATCGTCGCAGTGTCGCCGCGGGCCGGGCAGCCGGCCATGGGGCGCCGGCCGGGCCCGCCCGCGCGATGCATCAGGCCGGCTTGCGCTTCGCCTCGAGCGTCTCCCACCGCTCGAGCGCGGCGAGAAGTTCATCGTCGATCGCCGCGAACCGCTCGGTCAGGCGCGTGCCTTCCTGCGGATCCTTCGCGAAGATCGAGCCGTCTTCGAGCTGCGCGTTGATCGTCTTCTGTTCTTCTTCGAGCGCTGCAATCTTCTCCGGCAGCGAATCGAGCTCGCGCTGCTCGTTGAACGAAAGCTTCACCGTGCGCTGCGCGTTGCGGCCGGCCGCGCTTTTCGCCGCGTCTTCCTTGACCGGCGCCGCTTCCTTCACCGCGCGCTTCGCCGCTTCCTGCTGTGCGAGTTGCTGCGAACGCTCGCTCTGGATCTGCCAGTCGGTGAAGCCGCCGACATATTCGCGCCACTTGCCGTCGCCCTCGGCCGCGATCACCGACGTCGCGACGTTGTCGAGGAATGCGCGATCATGGCTGACGAGCAGCACCGTGCCGTCGTAGTCGGCCAGCAGCTCTTCGAGCAGTTCGAGCGTCGGGATGTCGAGGTCGTTGGTCGGTTCGTCGAGCACCAGCACGTTGGCCGGACGCGCGAACAGACGCGCGAGCAGCAGCCGGTTGCGCTCGCCGCCCGACAGCGACTTCACCGGCGAACGCGCGCGTTCCGGCGCGAACAGGAAGTCGCCGAGATAGCTCATCACGTGCTTGCGCACGCCGCCGATCTCGACCCATTCGCTGCCGGGGCTGATCGTGTCGGCCAGGCTCTTTTCCTGGTCGAGCTGCGCGCGCATCTGGTCGAAATACGCGACCTGCAGGTTCGTGCCGGTGCGCACCGTGCCCGCGTCGGGCTTCAGCTCGCCGAGGATCAACTTGAGCAGCGTGGTCTTGCCGGCGCCGTTCGGGCCGACGAAACCGATCTTGTCGCCGCGCATGACCGTCGTCGAGAAGGTGTCGACGACCGTGCGATCGCCGTAGCGCTTCGTCACGTCCGTCAGCTCCGCGACGATCTTGCCCGACTTCTCGCCCTGCGCGACGTCGAGCTTCACGTTGCCCTGCGAGTTGCGGCGCTCCGCACGCTCGTTGCGCATCTGCACGAGCCGCGCGATGCGGCCGACGCTGCGCGTGCGGCGCGCCTCGACGCCCTTGCGGATCCACACTTCTTCCTGCGCGAGCAGCTTGTCGAACTTCTCGTTTTCCACGCGCTCGACTTCGAGCTGCTGCGCCTTGCGCGTCTGGTATGCGGAGAAATTGCCCGGATACGACAGCAGCCGGCCGCGATCCAGCTCGACGATACGCGTCGCGACGCGGTCGAGGAACGCGCGATCGTGGGTGATGAACAGCAGGCCCGCGCGCTGCGAGACGAGCAGTTCTTCCAGCCAGCGGATGCCGTCGAAGTCGAGGTGGTTGGTCGGTTCGTCGAGCAGCAGCACGTCGGGCTGCAGCACCAGCGCCCGGGCCAGCGCGACGCGCTTCTGCATCCCGCCCGACAGCGCGTCGACTGGCGCGTCGCCGTCCGTCAGGCCGATCTGCGCGAGCGTCATCGACACGCGCGTGCGCCAGTTCCACGCATCGTGCGCGTCGAGCGACGACTGCAGCGCATTCATCCGCGCGAGCAGCGTGTCGTGCTCGGCGCCTTCGGGCGTCTCCGCAAGGCGGTGCACGATCGAATCGTATTCTTCGAGGACTTCGCGCGTGTGCGTGAGCCCCGATGCCACCGCGTCGAACACGGTCGCGCCGGGTTCGAATTCGGGCTCCTGCGGCACGTAGACGGTCACGAGCTCCTGCTGGCGCGTGATCAGCCCGTCATCGGGTTTCGCGAGCCCGGCGACGATCTTCAGCAGCGACGACTTGCCCGCGCCGTTGCGACCGATCAGGCCGACGCGCTCGCCGGCCTCCAGCGAGAAGTCCGCGTGATCGAGCAATGCGACGTGACCGAACGCGAGTTGCGCGCCGGTAATGGAATAAAGCGACATGGGGAAACGGCGAAGAGAGAAATCGGAAGCGCCCATTGTACCGGTGGCGGACGCCTGCGCCGGGATGGCCGGACGGACTAGGCCGGCGGGCGATTCATTTTGTGCTGCGACGGCATGACGGCGCGCGCTCGGCGGACGGGGCCGGGATAGCGCCCGGCCGCCGTCGCGCGACGTCGGTGCCGGGCATCCGGCCGGGTTTCCCGAGCCGGGCGCCAGCACGCGGGATGCGCAATTACTTCACGTTGACCGTGATCGTCGAGCTCAGGTCGGGACCGTACGAACGGTGCGCGCCGTCGCCGAGCTGCAGCGTCAGCGTGTGCTGGCCGGGCGGCAGCTTCACGTCGGTTTCGGTCTGACCCTTGCCGAAGTGCAGCGAATGGTCGGTGGCGGGGATCACGTCGCCCTTCGGCACCGGCTTGCCGTCGATCAGCAGGTGATGGTGGCCCGTATCCGGCGTCATGTCGCCGGCCGGCTTGAGTGCCATGCCTTCGAGGCCGAACTTCACATGCACGGGGCTCGAAACCGTCGCGCCGTCCTTCGGCTCGACGAAGAACACGCGTCCCTCGGCACGCGCGAGGGTCGACACGGCCAGTGCCGCGACACAAACCGTACCCGCGATCCACTTCTTGTTGAGCATCGTTTTCTCCTGCAGATTGAAAGGCTCACGCAGCATACACTGCATGCCCGGCACGCGCGATGACGGTCGTTGTTCGCGATGCGTACGTTTAAAACGACGTTGCGGAGGCGTTCGGCGAAATTCCGGTACCATTGCGCCTTTCGTCCGCCGGCCATGCCGCGGGCGGCATCACCGACTTTCATCTTCCCGAGCGCCATATGAGCGAAGTAATCGAATACCAGAGCTGGGTCTGCCTGATTTGCGGGTGGGTCTACAACGAAGCGGAAGGCCTGCCCGACGAGGGTATCCCCGCGGGCACCCGTTTCGCCGACATTCCCGCCGACTGGCGCTGCCCGCTGTGCGACGTGGGCAAGGAAGATTTCGTCGTCGTCGATTTCTGATTTCGGGTTTCTGAACACGGCCGGGCGCGCGACGCGCGCATCGGCACGCATTCCGTCCGCCGATGCGCCGCGCGTTTGCTATACTCTGCGCGCTGTCCACATCGCCGTCCCGTTCGCGCCTTCGCGCGCGAAATCGCGGACATGGCTCTCCCCGTAGTTCAATGGATAGAACAAGCGCCTCCTAAGCGCTAGATACAGGTTCGATTCCTGTCGGGGGGACCAGGACAATCCTCCAAAGCCTTGTCTGGCTTGCCTGACGGCGTTCTCAGGGTCGTGTGTGGGTACCACAATGGTTACCACATGCGGTACGCCAATGGCCCTGCTGCACCTCTCCGCACTCGTGTCCGTTAAGCTCAAATGCGTCTGGCAGAAGTCGAATAGCTCGCTGCCGTCCTTCCGCCGCCGCATCCCCGGCGATGTGAAACCGCTGCTCGCCGCCACTGGCTCTCCGCATGCGGTGAAACCGTCACATCGGCGCCGAGTATCGGGTTGGTGCCACTGGAAGGCCGAAGCGTCGCGCCGGACGCTGTACCGGTCGCGCCGGCAGTCGACGTCGGGCAGCCGGAGTTCGTCGATGAAGTCGATGCACCGGACGCAGCGCCTGCAGGTGTGGCGGACGATGTCGACGTGCCCGCAACGATCTGCGGTGCCGGTGCCGCGTTGTCGTCGCCGCCACATGCGGCAAGGCAAAGGCAGAGCGCGGCACACGTCGCCCGATCGACTGTACGCATACGCTGTTCCGCGAGCCCGAGTTGGGGCGATCGCAAGTACGCGCAGCCCGCTTGTAAATGAGATCCGTGCGCCGGGTTCCGTGCCGTACGCCAAACGGTTCGTTATCCTCTTTGCCGGCGCTCACGGGCGCGAGCGGCAAGTAACGGCGCGACAAAGAAACCACGCGCGGCTACGTCGGCGCGAACCACGGCGCGGCGGCAGCTGCCCGCGCGCGGCCGCGCCAATGCATTACTGCGTCACGGCGTGCTGCACGTCCTTCGACGCGTGCCACACGCGGTAGCGCACGTCGAAACCATCCGGCACGTACACGACGAGCGGCAGGCGGCTGTTGTAGCGCAGCAGCTGGCCGTCGCCGCGCACCTGCACGAACCGCTGCTGCGGCGCCTGGCCCGGGCAGGCCATCAGCGTCGACGCCGGCCCCTTCACGTCGGTCAGCCGATAGTACGTATAGCCCCAGCCCTTCACGTCCTCTGCGGTCAGTTCGCCGCCGAACCATTGCTGGTTGCAGTCGGTCTGCATCGTCTTGCCGATCATCAGCTCGACGCGCGCGTCGCCTTCGTTCTCGAGCGCGGGCAGCGCGATCACGACGCGCTGCTGGCCGGCCGCCGGCTGCGGAAACATCTTGATCGACTCGGCCGGCACGGCCGGTGCCGATGCGGGCCCGGCCGCGCAGGCAGCGGCCGTGGTCACGCAAAAGGCGGCCAGGACGGCCCGGATCGCGAATTTCATCGATGTGCTCCTGATAAACGAAATAGGCCCGGGATGCTAACACTTTCGCCGCGCGACCTTACGACACCGTAATTTGAAGACACAATTGCATACAGCCGGGAATCCCCGCGCGCGGTATTTATAAGGGAATCAACGGAGAACATCATGCTGAAGCTCATTGCTGCCGCCGGCGTCGCCACGCTGCTGGCGGGCTGCGTCGTCGGTCCGGACGCCGGATACGGCTACGGACAGCCCTACTATTCCGATCCCGGCTACGCGTACGGTCCGGCCTACGGGGCGGCGCCCGTCTACGGCACGGTCAATATCTGGGGCGGCGGCGGCGGTGGGCGCGACTGGGATCGCGGACACCGCGACGACCGCCGCTGGGATCGCGATCGTGGCGACCGCGGCGATCGCGGCGGCTGGGGACGTGGCGATCGCGGCGACCGCGGCAATCATGGCGACTGGGGACGCGGCGGCGGACGTCGCGGCGACTGGAACGACGCTGGCGGGCGCGACCAGGACAACGGCGGCGGCCATCGCCACTGATTCAATTGCAACCGTTTGTATCCGCACGCGGCCTCGCACGGCCGCCGCATGACGTAGAAGAACTACCGCTCGCAAAATGACCAAGGCCCTCGCATCGTGCGAGGGCCTTCCTTTTGTATTGTCGTCCCGCGTACCGTGTGTTCAACCGGCGCCGGCCACGCGGCGCCGAATCCGGTCATCCACCCGCTTACCAGCCGGCCGGCTGCGCATAGCCGCCCGACACGGGCGCACCGCACACGTACGCGCGCTGATAGCGGTCGTAGCAATAGTTCGGGCCGTCGTCCTGGTACTGCGCCTGCTGGTAGGTCGGATAGGCCGGCTGCTGGTAGGCCGGCGCCTGGTAATACGTCGGCGGCTGATAGGCCGGTGCCTGATACATGGGCGCCTGGTACGCGACGGGCGGATTCATCGCGGACGTCACGATCGCGCCAAGCACCGCGCCGCCGATCAGCGCGCCGATGACGGCGCCGCCGTCGCGGCCATGCGCGGACGCCGGGCCCGCCACGACGAGCGAACCGGCAAGGACACAGACTGCGGCAATTCTTTTCATGATGGACTCCCACGCGAAGTGGTACTGGATGCGATGCATTGTGGCTGCGCGGGGCCGTAATAGATGCAGCAAGTGGTAACGCACCATTACGGGTATCACGCACGCCGAAACGCGCCGGCGCCGTGCTACGATTTTCGGCATACAGGAGACGTCTTCATGCAGCCCGAAATCGCCCGCCGTTTCGATACTGAATTCGCACCGCGCATCGCGCAGGCGATCGCCGCGTTCTTCGCCGATCACGTCCTGACCGACGTCGTCCCCTATGGCGGGCACGGGCACCCGACGTGCGTGCAGATCCGCAGCGCGCCGCACGAGCACGTGAGCGGCTTCGTGCATCCGCTGAACCTCGAGCTGACCTGGGACACCGACGAGATCGAACGGCTGATGGAGCCCGATGGCCCGGCACGCTTCGAGCACTACCTGACCGCGCTGCCGAGGAAGCTCAGCGCATGGCAGGGGGCGCGCGACATCGATCTGGCGTCGCGCACCCAGGCCGCCCCGCTCGTGCGGCTCGGCGGCCTCGACTTCGAAGGCTGAATGCGCGCGCCGGCCGGCGGCCGGGCACACCGGCTTCGCGCGATGCGGCCCGGTGATACACTCGACCGGCCCCGATCCGGCGCGGCTACGCCGGCCGGGCCATTCACCGCCGCCTCCACCCGCGGGCATGGTTGCGCACGCAACCGGCACCCGGGCGCGCGAACAACCACGCCTTCGCTCCCGTCATGAACGCCGACATCGGCCTGCCGCTTCCGCAACGCTACTGGGCGATCGTCTGCGTCGCACTGGGCATCACGCTCGCCGTGCTCGACGGCGCCATCGCGAACGTTGCGCTGCCGACGATCGCGCACGACCTGCATGCGTCCGATGCCGCGTCGATCTGGATCGTCAACGCGTACCAGCTCGCGGTCACGATCACGCTGCTGCCACTTGCGTCGCTCGGCGAGCGCATCGGCTATCGCCGCATCTACATCGCCGGGCTCGCGCTCTTCACCGCGGCGTCGCTCGGCTGCGCGCTCGCCGGCTCGCTGCCGACGCTCGCGGTGATGCGCGTGATCCAGGGGTTCGGCGCGGCCGGCATCATGAGCGTCAACGCGGCGCTCGTGCGGATGATCTACCCGTCGTCGATGCTCGGGCGCGGGCTGTCGATCAACGCGATGGTGGTCGCGCTGTCGTCGGCGATCGGCCCGACGGTCGCCTCGGCGATCCTGTCGTTCGCGTCGTGGCCGTGGCTGTTCGCGGTCAACGTGCCGATCGGCATCGCCGCCGTGCTCGGCAGCCTGCGGGCGCTGCCGGCCAACCCGCTGCACGATGCGCCGTACGACTTCCCTAGCGCGCTGATGAACGCGTGCGTGTTCGGGCTGCTGATCACGGCCGTCGACGGGCTCGGTCATGGCGAACGCCATGTGTACGTCGCGGCCGAGCTGGCCGTCGCGGTCGGCGTCGGCTACTTCTTCGTGAAGCGCCAGCTGTCGCAGCCGGCGCCGCTGCTGCCGGTCGACCTGATGCGCATCCCGATGTTCGCGCTGTCGATCTACACGTCGATGGCATCGTTCACGTCGCAGATGCTCGCGTTCGTCGCGCTGCCGTTCTGGCTGCAGAATTCGCTCGGCTTCTCGCAGGTCGAGACCGGCCTCTACATGACGCCGTGGCCGCTCGTGATCGTGTTCGCCGCGCCGCTCGCGGGCGTGCTGTCGGACCGCTACTCGGCCGGCATCCTCGGCGGGATCGGGCTCGCGCTGTTCGCGGCCGGGCTGCTGTCGCTCGCGACGATCGGCGCCCACCCGGGCACCGTCGACATCGTGTGGCGGATGGCGCTGTGCGGCGCGGGCTTCGGGCTGTTCCAGTCGCCGAACAACCGCGCGATGCTGTCGTCGGCGCCACGCGAGCGCAGCGGCGGCGCGGGCGGGATGCTGAGCACGGCACGCCTGACGGGCCAGACGCTCGGCGCCGCCCTCGTCGCACTGATTTTCGGGCTCGCGCCCGACCACGGTCCGACGATCGCGCTCTATGTCGCCACGGTATTCGCGGCGGTCGCCGCGGTGGTCAGCATGCTGCGCATCGCGTCGCCGCGGCCCGACGCGGCGACATGACGCCGCCGCGCGCCGCCCCCGGCGGTCACGCGACGTCGAGCGCGTCCATCACGAAACGCACGCGCGCCTTCACGCTCACGCGCGGCAGCTCGACCAGCCGATAGCCGTATGACGTGTAGCAATCGACCATCGCGTCGTAGGTACGCACGGCTTCCGCGAAATCCTGCCGCCGCTCGGTGTCCTGCGCGTAGATCTCGGGCCACGGCGGCGCGATGAACACGCGCCTGTGATAGCGAAAGCGCCGCGCGGCGGCTTCCGCATGCGCGGGCACCGCGAGGCTCGTGAGCCGCAGGTAGCCGATCACGTCCGGCACGCCGCGATCGAAGAACACGGACCCGCGCGCGCACCGCGCGAGATGGTACGAGCGCATCTCCCAGTTCAGCATCAGTTCGGCGAAGGCGGCCCGGTCGCGCCATGGCAGCGCCGGGCCGTCGATCGCCATCTGGTCGCGGATCACGCCGCGCCCGGCCTCGTGCGAGCGCGCGAAGCCGGCACGCTCGAGCGCGTCGAGCAAGGTGCTCTTGCCCGCACCGGGGCCGCCCGTGACGACGAAGAAGCGGGTCGACGCATCGTCCGCGGACCCGCCCTGCGCCACGTGCTCAGACATGCGCGGCCCGCCGGCCCGCGCGCTGCGTGACCGACGCGGCGGCCGCGACGCTGCGCAGGTCGGCGACGAACGTGTCGCGCCATACCGACAGGTCGTTCTCGCGCAGCCGCGCGAGGTTCTGCTCGTGGCGCGCCTGCCGCTCCGCGAGCGGCATCGACAGTGCACGCTCGAGCGCGTCGGCCATCTGCGACAGGTCGTACGGATTGACGAGCAGCGCGCCGGTCAGCTCGGCCGCCGCACCGGCGAATTCCGACAGCACGAGCACGCCCGGATCGGCCGGATCCTGCGCGGCGACGTATTCCTTCGCGACGAGGTTCATCCCGTCGCGCAACGGCGTCACGTAGCCGACCTGCGACATCCGGAAGAACGCCATCAGCAAGTTGCGCTCGTACTTGCGGTTCAGATACTGGATCGGCGTCCAGTCGAGCTGCGAGAAGCGGCCGTTGATGCGGCCGGCCTCGCCTTCGAGCGTTTCTCGAATGTCCTGGTAGGTCTGCACGTCGGAGCGCGTCGGCGGCGCGATCTGCAACAGCGACACGCGCCCCTGCCAGCCCGGCGCGTTGGCGAGCATCCGCTCGAATGACTGGAAGCGCTCGACGAGCCCCTTCGAATAATCGAGCCGGTCGACGCTCATCACGAGCTTGCGGCCGTCGAGTGCCTCACGCAGCATCTTCACCGGCTTGCGCGCGCCGTACTGGACGGCCGCCTGCTCGATCGCGTCCGGATGCACGCCGATCGGATAGGCGGCGACCTTCACGACGCGGCCATGCGCGTGCAGCATCCCGTCGTCGCTCGCCGCCCCGATCCCGCGTCGCTCGATGTAGTCGGTGAACGCCTGCTTGTCGGCGTCGGTCTGGAAGCCCGCGACGTCGTACGCGCACATGAACTTCACGAGTTCCTCGTGCGGCGGCACGACACGCAGCATGTCGGGCGACGGAAACGGAATGTGCAGGAAAAAGCCGATCGGGTTCTTCACGCCGAGCTCGCGCAGGAAGTGCGCGAACGGCAGCAGGTGGTAGTCGTGCACCCAGATCAGATCGTCGGGCTGCAACAGCGCGGCGAGCTGCTTCGCGAGCATCGCGTTCACGCGCAGATAGCCCGCGTACTCCTGCCGGTCGAAGCGCGCGAGATCGCCGCGATAGTGGAACACCGGCCACAGCGTCGCATTCGAGAAACCGCGGTAGTACTGGTCGTAGTCGCGCCGGGTCAGCCCGAGCGTCGCGTACGTGACGTTGCCGTCTCGCTGGATCGCGGGCCCGGCGTCGGGCGTATCGACGATCTCGCCGTTCCAGCCGAACCAGACGCCGCCGGTTTCCCGCAGCGCGTCCATCACGCCGACCGCAAGACCGCCTGCGCTCGGGCGCGTGTCCTCGCCTGCGGCGACACGGTTCGATACCACGATCAGTCTGCTCATGCGGCTTCCCCACTTCGATTCGATTGGCTGGCGCGCGGCGCGCGCCCATGCGGACGCGGCGGCCCAAGGGCGGCCGCGCGGCGATTCAGTTCCGAGAAATGCAATGAAATACGGCGCTGGAATGCGATGACGACGGCATCAAGCGTCCTGCTCCTGGCCGAGGTCGCGTTGATACTCGAGCCCTTCCGGGCGGGCGCCACCCTGGTTGTGATCGCCGTCGGACGGCGTCTCGTCGGGCGCGCCGGCAGGCGGTGCCGACGGAGCGTCGGTCGGCGGACGCGGGCGGTCTGCCCCCGCATCGGGCGGCCGGTGTGAAAGCCGTTTTGAACGGCGCATGGCTGGGTGTCTCATATGCGGCGCGGCGCGAGACCGTCGGAGAAACATTCCATAACAAAACAGTCTAGGTCGGTTCCTTGCACGCCGAGGTAACAATTGCCTTCAATTTGTAACGTTTCGACCCCGCGTCAACCATCTATCCGACAATACCGCCGCGCGCACGCGCGCGGCATGCCGTCCGGCGATTTGTCACTGCTTTGCAGTTTTCCTATGACAATTGCGAAACAATGACGCGGCATCGGGGCGTGCATGCGTCGCCGCTCACCCAGACAGGACTTGCACTCAGGGATGAACATTCGTTTCGAATCGCCGCGCCGGGCCACGCCGGTGCGCGTCGTGCTGGCCGCGCTCGCCACGGCCGCGCTGATGTCCGGCTGCAACTCGCTGTACAGCGAAGGCGCGACCGCCGGCGCCGGTATCGCGGGTGCCGCGATCGCCTCCAAGGTCACCAACAACGCCGCCGTCGCGACGGGCATCGGCCTCGGTGCCGTCGCCGGCGCGCGCGCGGGCGTCCAGTACACGCAGCGCGTCGCACACCGCTACACGCAGGAACAGATCGCGAAGGCGGCCGGCCCGCTCGACGTCGGCGGCGTCGCGCCGTGGTCGACGCACCATTCGTTCCCGATCGAGGAAGACGAACAGGGCCGCGTGACGGTCAGCCGGATGATCAGCGTCGGCCCGCTCGACTGCAAGGAAATCGTGTTCGCGGTCGACACGCCCGCGAAGGCCGACAAGGCCGCGCAGTCGGCGTTCTACGTTGCCACCCTGTGCCGCGACGGCCCCGTGTGGAAATGGGCGTCGGCGGAGCCCGCAACCGAACGCTGGGGCGCGCTGCAATGAGCGTCGCACTCCGTATCGCGGCGCTCGGCACACTGTGCGCGGCCAGCGCCGCGCTGTCGGGCTGCGGGTCGGTCGGCGCGGCGAGCGGCGCGCTCGCCGGCGCGGCGACGGGCCTCGTCACCGCGAACCCGGCGGTGGGCGTCGGCGTCGGGATTGCCGTGCAGGCGGCGACCGACGAGGCCGTCAACCGCACGATGAAGCAGCTCCATCAGAACCAGCAGGACGCGATCGCGAAGGCGGCCGGCAGCCTGGCCGTCGGCGAAGTGAAGCCGTGGAAAGTGCAGAACACGCTGCCGCTGGAAAACGGCGAAGGCGAAGTGCGCGTCACGCGCGCGTACGCGTCGGCGCTCGCGCTGTGCAAGGAATTCGCGTTCTCGGTGAAGGACGGTGCCAAGGCCGACTGGTATTTCGCGAATGTGTGCCAGCAAGGCACGCACTGGAAGTGGGCGTCGGCCGAACCGGCCGTCGATCGCTGGGGCAACCTGCAGTAACGACGCGCTGCGCGCCGCGTGACCCACGCGGCGCATGCGGATGCCGGGCTGGCGCCGCGGCACAGCCGCTCAGGACTCGACGTCCTCGAGACTGAAGATTTCAGTCTGGTCGTTGTACGAGAAGATCTCGCCGTAGCGGCCCCAGTCGATCACCGCGTCGAGCGTTTCCTCGGCCGCGCCGTCCGACAGGAAATCCTCGAGCTCCTGCTCGAAGCGCACGCGCGGCGCGCGATGGCCCGGACGTTCATTCAGCACCTTCTTGATCCGCGCGGCGAGCGGCACGTGCTTCAGCAGGTGATCGGCAAACATCAGCTTGCGTTCCTGCGTGCCGAATTCGGCGAACACGCGCCCCGGCGGCGTGAGGAACACGTCCCCTTCCCGCACGTCCGCGAAACCGAGGTACTGCAGCACTTCGGCGATCGGGAACAGGTCGTCGACCTCCAGGTGCAGCGTGCGCGCGATTTCCGGCATGTCCGCGCGGCCGTGGTACGGCGCCATCGCGAGCGTCTCGATCAGGCCGGCCATCAGGTTGGTCGACACCTGCGGCAGCCAGCTGCCCAGCTCGAGCCCCTTCTTCGTCGCCTCGCCGGTCTGGCGGGCCGTCATCTTCGCGTAGATATCGTCGACCAGCTTGCGGAAGGCCGGATCGAGACGGTTGCGCGGATGCTTGAACGGCACCTTGATCTCGGCGATCACGCGGCCCGGGTTCGACGACAGCACCAGGATCCGGTCGCACATGAACACCGCTTCCTCGATGTTGTGCGTGACGATCAGCACCGACTTGATCGGCATGCGGCCTTGCGTCCACAGATCGAGCAGGTCGGTACGCAGCGTTTCGGCCGTCAGCACGTCGAGCGCCGAGAACGGCTCGTCCATCAGCAGGATCGTCGGGTCGACGACGAGCGCGCGCGCAAAGCCCACGCGCTGGCGCATGCCGCCCGACAGCTCGCGCGGGTACGCGTTCTCGAAGCCGTCGAGACCGATCAGGTCGATTGCCGCCAGCGCACGTTCGCGCCGCTCGCGCGCACCGACGCCGAGCGCCTCGAGGCCGGCTTCCACGT
This sequence comes from Burkholderia sp. A9, assembly GCF_000801975.1. Classification (NCBI taxonomy): domain Bacteria; kingdom Pseudomonadati; phylum Pseudomonadota; class Betaproteobacteria; order Burkholderiales; family Burkholderiaceae; genus Burkholderia; species Burkholderia sp. A9. The sequence goes on from NZ_JSZN01000009.1 coordinate 49,670, forward strand.
TCTGCAGCACGGTGAGCCACGGGAACAGCGCGAAGGTCTGGAACACCATCGCGACGCCCTCGGCCGGGCCGGTCAGCGGCTTGCCGAGATAGGTCACTTCACCGCCGGTCGGCTCGATCAGGCCGGCAATGATCCGCAGCAGCGTCGACTTGCCCGAGCCGGAACGGCCGAGCAGGCCGACGATCTCGCCTTCGCGCAGCGACAGGTTCGCGTCGTCGAGCACGAGCAGCTCGCCCTGCGTCTTGTTGAAGCCGCGGCAGACGTGATCGACGCGCAGGATTTCCTCACCGAGGCGCGGCGGCTGGGACGTCTGGATGGGGGCGTTTACAGCATTCGGATTGTGCATCGCGTTTCGCTCTCAATCGGTCTCAGTCGAGCCGCAGCTTCGCTTCGGCGAAGGCATACAGCGGGCGCCACAGCAGGCGGTTGAACAGGGTGACGAACAGGGACATCACGGCGATGCCCAGGATGATCTTCGGGAAATCGCCGGCGGCAGTGGTCTGCGCGATGTACGCGCCGAGGCCGTGCGCCTCGATCTTGGTGTTGCCCCACTGCACGGCTTCGGACACGATGCTCGCGTTCCACGCGCCACCCGACGCGGTGATCGCGCCGGTCACGTAGTACGGGAAGATGCCGGGCAGGATCGCCTGCCGCCACCACTGCCAGCCACGGATGCGGAAGTTGGTCGCCGCTTCGCGATAGTCGTTCGGGTAGGACGTCGCGCCGGCGATCACGTTGAACAGGATATACCACTGTGTCCCGAGCACGATCAGCGGCGACAGCCAGATGTCGGCGTTCAGGTGGAAGCGCGCGATCACGATCACGAACGCCGGGAACAGCAGGTTGGCCGGGAACGCCGCGAGAAACTGCGCGAGCGGCTGCAGCTTCTCGGCCAGCCGCGGGCGCAGCCCGACCCACACGCCGATCGGCACCCAGATCACCGACGCGATCGCGATCAGCACGACCACGCGCAGCAACGTGATGAGCCCGAGCACGAGCACGTGGCCGACCTCGGCCATCGTCACGCCGGTCGACACGAAGCTGATCACGCGCCACACGATATAGGCCGTGCCGATCAGCACGAGGACCGACCACGCGATGTCGACCGTGCGCGACGCCTTCTTCTCGACGCGCGGCAGCGTGAAGCGCATCGCGCCCGACAGCGGCAGGCGCAGCGGAATCCGCGCGGCCTTCGCGAAGAACCAGCCGGCCGGCACGAGCAGTTGATGAATCAGGCGCGTGCGGCGCACGAGGTCGAGCAGCCAGGATTGCGGCGCATCGCCCGACGCGGTGTTCTCCATCCGGAACTTGTCGGCCCACGCGATGAGCGGGCGGAACAGGAACTGGTCGTACGCGAGAATCACGACCGTCATCGTGAGGATCACCCAGCCGATCGCGCCGAGGTTCTTGTCCGAGATCGCCTGCGCGAGATACGCACCGATGCCCGGCAGCGTGATGGTCTGGTTGCCGACGGTGATGGCTTCCGACGCGACGACGAAGAACCAGCCGCCCGACATCGACATCATCATGTTCCAGATCAGGCCCGGCATCGAGAACGGCACTTCGAGCTTCCAGAAGCGCTGCCACGACGTCAGGTGGAAGCCGCGCGACACTTCGTCCAGATCGCGCGGCACCGTGCGCAGCGACTGGTAGAAGCTGAACGTCATGTTCCACGCCTGGCTCGTGAAGATCGCGAAGATCGCCGCCAGCTCGGCGCCGAGCACGCGGCTCGGGAACAGCGCGAGGAAGAACGTGACGGTAAACGAGATGAAGCCGAGCACCGGCACCGACTGCAGGATGTCGAGGATCGGGATCAGCACCATGCCCGCGCGGCGGCTCTTGGCCGCGAGCGTGCCGTACACGAGCGTGAACGCGAGCGACGCGACCATCGCGGCGAGCATCCGCAGCGTGGTGCGCAACGCGTATTCGGGCAGGTTCGACGGATCGAGCGATATCTTCTGCGTCTGCAGAGTCCCGATCGGTGCCAGCGTTTCGTGGAAACCGACGACCGCCATCGCGATCAGGCAGATGATCAGCGGAAACGCGATGAAGTCCCACCGGTTCGGCAGAACGCGCCATGCAGATGCGTTGGCGGTCCGGTTCGGATTGAAGAATCCGACGTCCATCAGGCGCCCTCCCCGGTAAGGCCGAACGAAGCCGGCAGACGATGTTGATTCATGGCAAAGCGCACGGGCGCGGTAATTCGACGCGGTAATTCGATTGATTCACGATCTCACGCCGGCGCGCTGCGCCGGACGTGCAAGCTGCGCCCCGGCGCGGCCGCGGACGAGTCGGGCCGCGACGGCACGACACTACACCAACCTGTATTTCAGGTACAACCGTCCGGGGACGGCGCGGCGCGACGCACGAACGGCCGGCGCACGGATCGTGCCCGGCGCGCGCGGTGCGGAGCCCCCCCGGACCGCGGTCTTTCGGCCGGCGTGCAGGCCCCGAATTATGCCGTGATCCGGCCCGGCCGTGAACCCGCCAGCGGCACACGAACACAATCCGTGTCGGGCGTCAGCGGACGGATACGGCGAAGCGGGTATGATCGGGGCTTGCCCTTGGGGTCCGTCGACATGCGGATCCTGCGGATCGACCGACGAGCAGGAGGAAGGGAATGGCAGGAAACTTGGTGATCGTCTGCCGCGATCAGGATGCCGACGCGTTCTACGAACTGATGCAGGAGTACGGGTCGTTCCAGACGCGGCTGTCGTCGACGGCGTGGTACCTGAACATGAACATCGTGCCGGAATCGCTGCAGGAGGAAATCCTGGAACGCCTCGGCCGCTATACGACCGTCTATATCTTCGAGGCCACGAGCGTGACCTACAACACCATCGACAGCAACGCCGCCGAGACGCTCGGCACGCTGTTCGGCGAGTGAAGCCGCGCGGCGCCTGCCCGGCAGGCGCCGCATGCGCCGCTTACGCGGCCTGTGCGTGAAGTTCGTCCTTCGGCACCACGTCGAACGGGAACGTCATCGCGACGCGCAGGCCGCCCTCGGGACGGTTGCCGATCTCGCACGCCCCGCCCAGCCTCAGCACCAGCCGCTCGACGATCGCGAGCCCGAGCCCGCTGTGGCCGTTGCCGCCGCGCGCGGGGTCGAGCCGCACGAACGGCCGCGTCGCGGCCGCGAGGTCGCGCGGCGCGATCCCGCCACCGCTGTCGGAGACCGCCAGCACATAGCCGGCCGGCGTACGCGCCGTCTGGATGACCACCGGCGGTGCGCCATACGCATGCGCGTTGTCCAGCAGGTTCGACAGGATCCGGTCGAGCGTCGCGGTCGGCAGGCGGAAGCCCGCGTCGGCTGCGAGATGCGTCTGGACCGCCGGCGCGTTCGGCGCGACCGCCCGATAGCTGCGCGCGATCCGCTCGCAGGTCTGGTCGACCGGCACGGGCTCGCTGCGGTCGGACCCGCCATGCGCGAACACGAGGAACTGGTCGACGATGTGCGACATCGAGTCGACATCGCGCACCACGCCGTCGCGCAGCCGCGCGTCATCCATCATTTCCGCACGCAGGCGCATCCGCGCGAGCGGCGTGCGCAGGTCGTGCGCGACGCCGGCCAGCATCACCGCGCGGTCGCTATCGGCCTGCGACACCTGCTCCACCATCTGGTTGAAGCCGTGCGTGAGCTGGCGCAGCTCGCGCGGGCCGCGCTCGCGCAGCGGCGGCACCGGCTGGCCGCGGCCGAAGCGCGCGACCGCGCGCGCCAGCGAGCGCAGCGGCTGCTGCAGCTGCCAGGCCGCGAACAGCGCGGCGATCACGCCGGCCGAGAAGATCGTGCCGAGCCACAGCAGCATCCGGTCGAGCGAGCGCGGCGGCCGCAGCGGCTGCACCGGCACCACGATCCAGTTGCGATCGGTCGGCTCCTTGACCCACAGCACCGGCGGATGGCCGGGCACGCCGACCTCGACCCGGGTGCCGGGCGGCATCCGCTCGCTCACGTCGTCGCGGAAACGCTTGAGCGGCGCCGGCAGGTTCGACTCGGCGCCATTCGGCACGTCGGGGCTGCCCGGCGACACGAGGCGCACCCGCGACGGCAGCGGCTGGTCGGGCGTGCGCTCGACGTGCTGGCGCACCGCGTCGACGAGGAACGCGGCCTCCTCGACCGCGTAGCGCGTCTGCATCTGGTTGCGCTCGAGCCGCATCGCGAAAAACCACGCGAAATGGGACAGGAGCAGAACCCCGACGACCAGCAGCGCCAGCCGCCCGAACAGTGAATCAATGGGTTTGCGCATGGGCCTCGCCGTCGGGCACGAACACGTAGCCGCGCCCGCGGACCGTCTGGATGAAGCGCGGCGTCGACGGATCCGTCTCCAGGATGCGGCGCAGGCGCCACACCTGGACGTCGATGCCGCGGTCGGTACCGTCGTACTCGGGCCCGTGCAGCAGCTCGAGCAGCCGCTCGCGCGTGAGCGTGCGCAGTGCATGGTTCACGAAGATCTTCAACAGCGCGAATTCGCTGCTCGACAGCGTCGCCGGCTTGCCGTCGACCGACAGCGTGCGCGCCTGGAAGTCGAGCACGAAGCGGCCGAACGCGAACGGTTCGCGCTGCTCGGGCGCCGCCGCCGACGGCGTCGCGCGGCGGCGGCGCAGCACGGCCTGCACGCGCGCGAGCAACTCGCGCGGGTTGAACGGCTTGCCGAGGTAGTCGTCCGCACCGAGTTCGAGCCCGACGATGCGGTCGACGTCGTCCGCACGCGCGGTCAGCATGATCACGGGGATGTCGTCACCGGCCGCGCGCAGCTGACGCAGCGCGGTCAGGCCATCCACGCCCGGCATCATCAGGTCCAGCACGATCAGGTCGGGCCGCTCGCGCTCGAGGCGCTTCTCGAGCGACGCCGCGTCGTGCAGCACGGACACTTCCATCCCCTGGCGCACGAGATAGTCGCGCAGCAGGTCTCGGAGTTCTTGGTCGTCGTCGACGATGAGGATCTGGGTAGTCATGGCTCGAAGTTTACCGCGCAAGCGCGGAGTCGAAGAACGATACAAAGGGACGAAAGGGTTACTGCGGGTTACGGCGCAAGGGAACTGTAATGCGCCGTAACCCGGTAGCCATCCCGCGTAACACCCGCCGGGGCACGCGCCGCTAACCTGCGTCTTACCGGATGCGGCACACGGGCCACCCCGCGCACCGCATCGCCGGACCCTCTGGATACAAGGAGTTTCTGAAATGTATAAGAAGACTTCCCGCGTGGCCATTGCGGCCGCTACCGTGCTCGCGCTCGCATTCGGCACCGCGCATGCCGCGCAACCCAACGACATGCCGCCGCCGGGCGGCCCCGGCATGCACCAGATGCACGGCGGCCATGACGGCGGCCCGTTTGGCGTGATCATGAAGCTGCACGACCAGTTGAAGCTCAACGCGTCGCAGGAACAGCAATGGCAGACGGCCGTCAATACGATGAAGCAGAACCATGAAGCGATGCGCAAGAGCCACGAGCAGATGCGCGAGCAGTTCAAGGCGCAGCAGAACCAGCCGATCCTCGACCTGAACGCGATGCACGCCGCCCACCAGCAGGCCGAACAGCAGCATGCGCAACTGCGCGAGCAGAGCTCGGCCGCATGGCTCGCGTTCTACAACGGGCTGAACGACCAGCAGAAGACGACGGTCAGCACCGCACTGAAGCAGCAGTTCGCCCGGATGGAGCAGCGTCACGAGAAGATGAAGGAACGCTGGCAGCAGCACCGCGCGGAAAAGGCCGCGTCGGCGCCGGCGCAGTAAGCCGGTGGGCCGCCTTCCCGGGCGGCACCGCAGGGGACGCGGGCGCCCGGCCCGCGTCCCCTGTTTCATTTCAGGCGACGTCGAACACCAGCACCTCGGCCGCCCGGCCGCGTGCGAACGCGACCGCGTCCACGCCGGCGATCCGCGCGCCGTCGCCCGCAGCCAGCGCGTGGCCGTTGACTTCCACGTCGCCGCGCGCCACGTGCACATAAGTACTGCGCCCGGCCCGCACGCCGAAGGCCGCCTGCTCGTCCCCGTCGATCAGCCCCGCGAAAATCCGCGCGTCCGCGCGCACCGACAACGTGCCGTCGTCGCCGTCCGGCGACGCGACCAGCCGCAACCGGCCGCGCTTCTCGTCGTCGGCGAAGCGCCGCTCCGCGTAGCCGGGCCGTCCGCCCCGCTCAGCCGGCTGCAGCCAGACCTGCAGCAGATGCAGCGGCCGGTCGCGCGACGCATTGGTTTCGCTGTGCACGAGCCCCGTGCCGGCGCTCATCCGCTGGATGCCGCCGGCCCGCACGATCGCGCCGTTCCCGAGGCTGTCGCGATGCGCGAGCGCGCCGTCCAGCACATAGGTGACGATTTCGAGGTCGCGGCGCGGCTGCATTCCGAAGCCGCGCGTCGGCGCGATCCGGTCCTCGCTCAGCACGCGCAGCGCGCCGAACGGCGGATGCGCGTCCCCGGCGTGGCCGGCGAGCGGGAAACTGTGGCTTGATTCGAGCCAGCCTTGATTCGTGTGGCAACGGTCGGCGGCGCGGCGGATCTGGAACATGGGACGGGCACTCCGGCAGGCAGGTCTTCTTTTTCGGGTTTACCTGCACTGTAGGGGCGCGCCGATAGCGCCACAATCCGTTTCCCGCGCACCGCATCGTTGCATCGACGAACGCAATCCACGCAATGCTCATTGCGAATACCACGATTGTCGCAACGGCCGGTTCAAAGAATCGATCGGTCGCGCCGGATTGCCGTTTTCCGGGTTTCACGTTCGGGTAAAATACCGCCCTTTTGGCGTTCGCCCGTCCGGCGAGCGCCGTTGCCAGCGCGCCGAAACACGAATTTTGGCCGTCTAGAATACGCCGCGGCGCCCGGCCCGACCGGCCGCGAGCGCCCACCGGAAGTGAGCGACAAAAGGATGCAAATGAAGAAGGCCGCCCTGTGCGCCGCCCTCGCCCTCGTGGCGGGCAGCGCCTTTGCGAAGGAGTGGAAGACCGTGCGGATCGGCGTCGATGCCAGCTACCCGCCGTTCGAGTCGACCGCGCCGAGCGGTGAGATCGTCGGTTTCGACGTCGACCTCACCAAGGAAATCTGCAAACGGATCAGCGTGAAGTGCGTGTGGGTCGCGCAGGATCTCGACGGGATCATCCCGGCGCTGAAGGCGAAGAAGTACGACGTCATCGTGTCGTCGCTGACCGTCACGGACAAGCGCCGCGAGCAGATCGACTTCTCCGACAAGGTGTACGACGCACCCGCGCGGATGATCGCGAAGGCCGGCTCGCCGCTGCTGCCGACGATCGCGTCGCTCAAGGGCAAGCGCGTCGGCGTCGAGCAGGGCTCGACGCAGGAATCCTACGCGAAGGCGTACTGGGAACCGCAGGGCGTGACGACCATTCCTTACCAGAACCAGGACCAGGTCTATGCCGATCTCGGCTCGGGCCGCCTCGACGCGACGCTGCAGGACGAACTGCAGGCCGACTACGGCTTCCTGCGCACGCCGCGCGGCAAGGGCTTCGCGTTCGCCGGGCCGGAGGTAAAGGATCCGAAGACGATCGGCGACGGCACCGCGATCGGCCTGCGCAAGGAAGACACGGACCTGAAGCTGAAGATCAACAAGGCGCTGGCCGACATGCACAAGGACGGCACGTACGACCGGCTGTCGCACAAGTATTTCTCGTTCAGCGTCTACTCGGCCCGCTGAGCGCCGACAATAACGAGCAGCGGATGCGGGGGCGGCCCCGCGTCCGGCAGTACAGGCAGTCAACCACGCGCCGTCCGCCCCCTCGCCCGCCGCTCGCGACGGGCTGGCCCGGCACCGTTGCCGGGGCGGACGGTCATGATACGCACGGGGCGTTCCGCGCAGCTTGGCGGGCGCGTCTTTCGCGGCGCACCGCGTGCGCCCTCCGGGACCACACCAGGGACCACATATGTTTCTACAAGGCTACGGCCCGCTGATCCTCGCCGGCACCTGGCAAACCGTCAAACTGGCGGTGCTTTCGCTCGCGCTGTCGTTCCTGCTGGGCCTGCTCGGCGCGGGCGCGAAGCTGTCGCGCAACCGCTTCACGAACGGCGCCGGCACCGTCTACACGACGCTGATCCGCGGCGTACCCGACCTCGTGCTGATGCTGCTGCTGTTCTACAGCCTGCAGATCTGGCTGAACACGGCGACCGACGCGCTCGGCTGGGACCAGATCGACATCGATCCGTTCCTCGCCGGCGTGCTCGTGCTCGGCTTCATCTACGGCGCGTACTTCACCGAGACCTTCCGCGGTGCGTTCCTGTCGGTGCCGCGCGGCCAGCTCGAGGCCGGCAGCGCGTACGGGATGAGCAACTGGCAGGTGTTCACGCGGATCATGTTCCCGCAGATGATGCGCTTCGCGCTGCCGGGCATCGGCAACAACTGGCAGGTGCTCGTGAAGTCGACCGCGCTGGTGTCGATCATCGGCCTCGCGGACGTCGTGAAGGCGTCGCAGGACGCCGGCAAGGGCACGCTGCGCTTCTTCTTCTTCACGCTGATCGCCGGTGCGGTCTACCTCGCCATCACGACGATCTCGAACTTCGTGCTGATGTGGCTCGAAAAGCGCTACTCGACCGGCGTCCGCAAGGCTGACCTATGATCGAACTCATCCAAGAATACTGGCGCAACTACCTTTATACCGACGGCTTCCGGATCACCGGCGTCGCGATCACGCTGTGGCTGCTCGTCGTGTCGATCGGCCTCGGCTTCTGCCTGTCGATACCGCTCGCGGTAGCCCGCGTGTCGAAGAAGAAATGGCTGTCGAGCGCCGTGTGGCTCTACACGTACGTGTTCCGCGGCACGCCGCTCTACGTGCAGCTGCTGCTCTGCTACACGGGCCTCTACAGCCTGCAGTTCGTGCGCGGCACCCCGCTGCTCGATGCGTTCTTCCGCGACGGGATGCACTGCACGCTGCTCGCGTTCACGCTGAACACCTGCGCGTACACCACCGAGATCTTCGCGGGCGCGATCAAGGCGACGTCGTACGGCGAGATCGAGGCCGCACGCGCGTACGGGATGTCCACGTTCACGATGTATCGCCGCGTGATCCTGCCGTCCGCGCTGCGCCGCTCGCTGCCGCTCTACAGCAATGAAGTGATCCTGATGCTGCACGCCACCACCGTCGCGTTCACCGCGACCGTGCCGGACATCCTGAAGATCGCCCGCGACGTGAACTCGGCGACCTACATGTCGTTCCATGCATTCGGCATCGCCGCGCTGCTCTATCTCGTGATCTCGTTCACGCTCGTGTGGCTGTTCCGCCAGGCCGAGCGTCGCTGGCTCGCCTATCTGCGCCCGCAAGGCAAGTAAGTTTTCGCAGGACTATTGATGAATTCCCAGACCCAGAAGCTTTTCGTCGACAATCTGCACAAGCGGTACGGCGACAACGAGGTGCTCAAAGGCGTGTCGCTGAAGGCGAACTCGGGCGACGTGATCAGCGTGATCGGCTCGTCCGGTTCCGGCAAGAGCACGATGCTGCGCTGTATCAACTTCCTCGAGCAGCCGAACGCGGGCCGCATCGTCGTCGACGGCGAGGAAGTACGCACCACGCCCGACAAGACGGGCGCGCTGCGCGCAGCCGATTCGAAGCAGCTGCAGCGCGTGCGTACCAAGCTGTCGATGGTGTTCCAGCACTTCAATCTCTGGTCGCACATGAACGTGATCGAGAACGTGATGGAAGCGCCGGTGAACGTGCTCGGCATTCCGAAGAAGGAAGCCGAAGATCGCGCGCGCGAGTACCTCGAGAAGGTCGGCCTCGCGCCGCGCGTCGAGAAGCAGTATCCGTCGCACCTGTCGGGCGGCCAGCAGCAGCGCGTCGCGATCGCGCGCGCGCTCGCGATGCATCCCGACGTGATGCTGTTCGACGAGCCGACTTCGGCGCTCGATCCGGAGCTGGTCGGCGAAGTGCTGAAGGTGATGCAGAAGCTGGCCGAGGAAGGCCGCACGATGATCGTCGTCACGCACGAGATGGGCTTCGCGCGCAACGTGTCGAACCACGTGATGTTCCTGCACCAGGGCCGCGTCGAGGAAGAAGGCGTGCCGTCCGAGGTGTTTGCCAACCCGAAGAGCGAGCGCCTGCGCGGGTTCCTGTCGGGCAGCCTCAAGTAACGCACGCTACACGCGTCGCGATATGCAGACGGGCGCCATGCGGCGCCCGTTTTGCGTTTACGCGGCGTCGACCGGTGCGCCGTCGGCAAACGCGCGCAGCACGTCGCCCGCGAGCCGGTAGCGCACCCATTCGCTCTGCGGCGCCGCGCCGACGCTTTCGTAGAAGCGGATCGCCGGCTCGTTCCAGTCGAGCACGCTCCATTCGAAGCGCTCGCAGCCGGTGTCCACCGCGATCCGCGCAAGCGCCTTCAGCAGCCGCAGCCCGGCGCCCGCGCCACGAAAGCGCGGCGACACGTACAGATCCTCGAGATACAGCCCCTGGCGGCCGAGCCAGGTCGAATACGAGAAGAAATACACCGCGAAGCCGGCCGGCTCGCCGTCGACCTCGCAAATCAGCGCACGCGCCGGCGACCCTTCGCCGAACAGGCTGCGCTCGAGTGACGCCGGCGTCGCGACCACTTCATGCTCCGCCTTCTCGTAGCGCGCCAGCTCGGTGATGAAACGCAGGATTTGCGGCACGTCGGCGACGGTGGCGGAACGGATATCGATTTGCACGGTAGGGAGCCCTCCTTCGGCCTGGACCTGGAACGGAATGCGACGCCGCGCGATCGCGCTGGCGCCGGTCAGATCGTCATGCTACGTTCATGCCGCCACTGCAGGAAGTGCAGTTTCTTCATCAGGACATGAACATGATGCATCCCGACCTGCGCCGCCTCGACCTGAACCTGCTGCTTGCGTTCGATGCGCTGTACCGCCACCGGTCGGTCGCCGCGGCCGCGCACGAACTGGCGATGAGCCCGTCCGCGCTGAGCCACGCGCTCGCGCGGTTGCGCGAAGCGATCGGCGATGCGCTGTTCGTGCGGCTCGGCAACGAGATGCAGCCGACCGTGCGCGCCGACGACATCGCCACGTGGGCCGGCGACGCACTCGACACGATGTCGAAGGGACTGGCCCGCGCACGCCGCTTCGATCCCGCGCAAAGCGATCGCACGTTCGTGTTCGCCGCGAGCGACTACACGGCATTCGCCGTGCTGCCGGCGTTCCTCGCGCGCATCCAGCACGTCGCGCCGCGGCTGCGGATTCGCGTCGTCCATTCCGACCGGAAGATAGCCGTCGACGAACTCGCGGCCGGCCGCATCGACTTCGCGCTCGGCTATCACGAGGAATCGGCCGTCGACGCGCCGGGCATCGAGGATTTCGACTGGTTCTCGGACGACTATGTGGTGATCGCGAGCGCCGCGCATCCGGACATCCGCAGGCGGCTGACGCTCGACCAGTACCTCGCCGCACGTCACGTGGTGGTCACGCCATGGAACGAATCGCGCGGCGTCGTCGACTACGTCCTCGACCGGCTCGGCCTCGCCCGGCAGGTTGCCGTGCAACTGCCGGACGTGCTGGCCGCGCCGTTCGTGATCGCGGAATCGGCACTCCTGATGACCGTGCCGAACCGCGCCGCGCAGGCGTTGCGCCACGCGGCGCCGATCCGCATCTTCCCTGCGCCGTTCGAGATCCCGCGCTACACGGTGAAGGTGTACTCGCACGCGAAGCACGCGCGCACCGATGCGCACCGGTGGATTCGCGCGCAGTTGCTCGATGCGCGGCCAGCACCCGGTTAAACCGGACGCGCGTGCACGGCTCGCCGTACCCGCTGCGCGACCGGCGTTTCCGACGCTGCCGCGCGACGGCGGGAAACCGCCAATTTATTACGAATTACTTACCAAATCCGTCTCTCCAACACCTACGCCGGCACCCCGAACGACGTCAATAGTGGCAATCCTTGACCCATGGCCACCGAATCCGTGTCTCCCTTGTCGGACAAGGGTTTTCAGGAATCCGACGACCCCTTGGACACGCGCCGCGCACTGTGTTGCATGGCAATTTGGCGACACGTGTTAGTCAAACAACGATTTCCATCGCCACAAAATTGTATTTTTGCTAAATTAGTAACCAAAGTAGCAAAACGAAGTTCGTGAAATGTAGTTTAGCTTCACGACACAACAAGGAGACCCCGCAAGCCGACCCGGCCGCGCGGGACCGCTCAACGGTTTTCCGTCCGCTTGCCCGCGTGCCGCGCTTACCGGCCCTGCACGAGGTCTCCCTGGTTATCCCGCTTTTCGCTTTTGCCCGGCGTTCGCTGCGCCGGGCATCTCGTGCAGTCTGGGTTGACTTTTTGACAGGGTATGGAGGAGATGATGAAGAAAGCTTTGGTCGCGGCCGCGCTGATGGCTGCTGGGGTCGTTACGGCGCACGCGCAGAGCAGCGTCACGCTGTATGGTCGCCTGGATGCCGGTCTCGAGTACCTGAACGGCCTGCAGAACGGCCACCAAGTGCGCGCGGAAAGCGGCGACTGGGGCACCAGCCTGTGGGGCTTGAAGGGCAGCGAGGACATCGGCGGCGGCAACAAGGTCCTGTTCCACATCGAAGGCGCGTTCAACACGATGACGGGCGGCTTCAGCGGCTCGATCTGGGATCGTTTCGCGACCGTCGGTATCTCGAACGATCGCTACGGTACGCTGCTGCTGGGTCGCGAGCTCGCGATCGCCAACGGCGTGTGGGACTTCGACCCGTTCGGCCAGTCGGCCTGGTCGACGGCATCGCTCGTGCGCGGCCGCAACTGGAACAAGACCAGCAACAACGTGTCGTACCAGTCGCCGCAGTTCTACGGTCTCGACTTCTACGGCCAGTTCGCGTTCTCGAACTCGACCAGCTTCAACGGCAACACGACGGCCGGCCAGCCGGGCCGTGCAGCCGGCGCACAAGTCACGTACACGAACTCGCTGTTCCAGTTGCGCGGCATCTACGACGAAACGCGCGACAGCAACGGCCGCTTCTCCGACGTGTTCAACTACTCGCGTGAATACTTCGCGGGCGTGAACGTGTTCCTCGGCCAGTTCAAGGTCCAGGCGGCTTACCAGGCATCGCGCGCCGACGGCAGCGGCGGCCCGGCAGTCAACGCCGGCGTGACCGGCACCCAGCAGGTCTGGGGCGGCGTGACGTGGCAGGCAACGCCGGCGGCAGCGCTGATTGCGGCCGTGTATCACGTGAACGCCAACCACGGTGGCGGCAACGCGAACATCTACACGGCCGGCGGCTCGTACAACATCTCGAAGCGCACGCTGTTCGACCTGCAGGTCGCGACGGTGCGCAACAGCTCGACGGCCAACTTCGGCCTGAACGCGAACGGCGCAGGCACCGCCGTGTCGACGGGCAACCCGCATCCGGGCGGCAGCCAGACCGGCGTCTACGCCGGCATCCAGCACCTGTTCTGATCAGGCGCCGTCCAGACAACGATTCGACAACACTTTCCACGCTGCTGCGAGAGGCGCGTATCGGTGCGGTACCCACCCGGGTATCCGCACCGTTTTTTATTGGCGGGCCGGCATCGTGCGATCCGCGGCCCGACCGGCCGAACAGGCCGGATGCGGCGCTCAGACTGCCGCTTCGTTCTCTTCGCCGGTACGGATGCGGATCACGCGCTCGACGTCCGACACGAAGATCTTGCCGTCGCCGATCTTGCCCGTGCGCGCCGCGCCGATCACTGCGTCGATCACCTGGTCGACCTGCGCTTCCGCGACAACCACCTCGATCTTCATCTTCGGCAGGAAGTCGACGACGTATTCAGCGCCGCGATACAGCTCGGTGTGCCCTTTCTGGCGGCCGAAGCCCTTCACTTCCGTCACGGTCAGGCCGGTGAGACCCACTTCGGCGAGCGCTTCGCGGACTTCGTCCAGCTTGAACGGCTTGATGATGGCGGTGATGCGTTTCATGATGGTTGTCCCTCGATGCTCGTTTGGATGAAAAATCGCGATCCCGATTTTAAGCCGTAAGTGTAAGCCGTAAGTCGGCCCGTCGCGTACGGCCCGGCACGGCTCAATCGAGACGTTCGGTAAAGCGTGACGTGACCGGATAACGCCAGTCGCGCCCGAACGCACGGTGCGTGACGCGAATGCCGATCGGCGCCTGGCGGCGCTTGTATTCGTTGATCTTGATGAGCCGGGTCACACGCGCGACGTCGGCCTGCGCGTAACCGGCCGCGACGATCTCGGCGAGCGGCCGGTCTTCTTCCATGTACATCCGCATGATCGCGTCGAGCACCTCGTACGGCGGCAGGCTGTCCTGGTCCGTCTGGTTCTCGCGCAGCTCGGCCGACGGCGCGCGCGTCAGGATCCGCTCGGGGATCACGTCGCGCAACCCGTAGTCGGCGGTCGCGTTGCGATAACGGCACAGCCGGTAGACCAGCGTTTTCGCGATGTCCTTGATCACCGCGAAGCCGCCGGCCATGTCGCCGTACAGCGTGCAGTAGCCGACCGCCATCTCGCTCTTGTTGCCGGTCGTCAGCACGATCGAGCCGAACTTGTTCGACAGCGCCATCAGCAGCGTGCCGCGGATGCGCGCCTGGATGTTCTCTTCGGTCGCGTCTTCCGCGCGGCCCGCGAATTCGTCCGCGAGCGCCGCACGGAACGCATCGAACATCGGTGCGATCGCGATCTCGTCGTAGCGCACGCCGACCCGCCGCGCCATGTCCGCCGCGTCGGTGGTCGAGATGTCGGCGGTGTAGCGCGACGGCATCATCACCGCGCGCACGCGGTCGGGCCCGAGCGCGTCGCACGCGACCGCGAGCACCAGCGCCGAATCGACACCGCCCGACAGCCCGATCAGCGCGCCGGGAAAACCGTTCTTGCCGATGTAGTCGCGCACGCCGGTCACGAGCGCGCGATAGACCTGCGCGTCGATCGGCTGCTCGAGCGCGATCGTGCCGGGCAGCGGCCGCGCACCGTCGAATTCGACGATCGCGTGCCCTTCGTCGAATTGCGGCATCTTCGCGACGAGCGCGCCCTGCGCGTCGAGCACGAACGAGCCGCCGTCGAACACGAGCTCGTCCTGGCCGCCGACGAGGTTCACGTACACCATCGGCAGCCCGGTCTCGCGGATCCGCGCGCGCAGGATGTCGATGCGCAGCGCTTCCTTGTTCATGTGATACGGCGAACCGTTCGGAATCAGCAGCACCTGTGCGCCGGCGGCCTTCGCGATCTGTGCGGCCGACGCATGCCACGCGTCCTCGCAGATGATCACGCCGTATTTCACGCCGTTCAGCTCGAACACGAGCGGCTCGGCGTCGGTCGCGAAGTAGCGCTTCTCGTCGAACACGTCGGCGTTCGGCAGATCCTGCTTGCGGTAGGTGCCGACGATCTCGCCGCCGACGATCAGCGACACCGCGTTATAGGTGTCGGTCGGCGGCACGCCGCGCTCGATCGGGCGGTTTGCATTACCATCGACGGCTGACGCGCGCGCATCTGCGCCTGCGCCGCTGCCCGCACCCCTGCCCGGACCGCGCAACGGATGGCCGACCAGCACCGCGAGCCCGTCGAACGCGCGCAGCGCGTCGGCGAGCGCGTCGAGCGCGGCCGCCGCCGCCGCGTAGAACGCGGGCCGCAGCAGCAGGTCTTCCGGCGGATAGCCGGACAGCGCGAGTTCGGGGGCGACCATCAGTTGCGCACCATCGTTGTGCGCGGCGCGGGCGGCCGCGACGATCCGCGCGACGTTGCCGGCGAAATTGCCGACGGTGACGTTGATCTGGGCGAGAGCGAGTCGGGTCTTCATGACGGGATCGGCGCAGCCCGGCGGCGCGCCCTGAACGGCTGACGAAATCGTCCCGGACGCGGGCCACGGCGGCACGCATCCGGCGGCATCCAACAGTACGGATTCACGCTTGAAACACGAACGCATCGATTATCGCACGGGCATCCTGTCGTCCCCCGCGGAGGTGCCGGCCGACGAATGGAACGCGCTGCTCGAGCACGACGCGCAGCCGACGCCGTTCCTGCGCCACGAATTCCTCGACGCGCTGCACGTCGCGCGCTGCGCGGTCGACGACACCGGCTGGTCACCGCACTTCGTGACGCTGACCGATACGCGCACGGGCCGGCTCGCGGCCGCCGCGCCCGTCTACGCGAAACAGCATTCGTACGGCGAATACGTGTTCGACTGGGCATGGGCCGACGCGTACCAGCGCAACGACCTGCCCTACTACCCGAAGCTGCTGTGCGCGGTGCCGTTCACGCCCGTGCAAGGCACGCGCCTGCTCGCGGCCGACGACGACGCGCGCCGCCGGCTCGCGGCCACGCTGCTCGCGTTCGCGGAGCAGAGCGACGTGTCGTCGCTGCACGTGCTGTTCCCGACCGGCGACGAAGCGCGGCTGCTCGAATCGATGGGGATGATGCTGCGCGAAGGCGTGCAGTTCCACTGGCTCAACGACGGCTACCGCGACTTCGACGATTTCCTCGGCACGCTCGAACAGAAGAAGCGCAAGAACATCCGCGCGGAACGGCGCAAGGTGCAGGATGCCGGGGTCACGTTCCGGCGGCTCACCGGCGACCGGATCACCGATGCCGACTGGCGCTTCTTCTCGCGCTGCTACCGGCAGACGTACCGCGAGCACTACTCGAGCCCGTACCTGAATCTCGACTTCTTCCGCGCGATCGGCGCGACGATGCCGGAGAACCTGCTGCTCGTGATCGCGGAAGCCGACGGCCGGCCGATCGCGAGCGCGCTCGCCGTCTACCGGCGCGGCGCGAACGGCGGCGGCACGCTGTACGGCCGCTACTGGGGCGCGCTCGAACAGGTGCCCTGCCTGCATTTCGAAACGGCCTACTACCAGTTGCTCGAGTTCTGCATCGAGGCCGGGCTCGACACCTTCGAGGGCGGCGCGCAGGGCGAGCACAAGCTCGCGCGCGGCTTCCTGCCGACCGTCACGCATTCCGCACACTGGCTCGCGCATCCGGCGTTCTCTGATGCGGTCGCGCGCTTCCTCGAACGCGAGACCGAGCATATCCACGCGTACGTCGACGAGTTGCGCGAACACGATCCGTTCCGGCGTGGCGCGTGACACCGTCGCGAATCGCATCACGCGCGGTCGCTCGCGCCAATTCTGAGACACTGTCGGCTTCGCATCCCGCCGCCTTTCCATGTCCTGGTTTCTGTATCTGATCGAGTGCGCCGACGACAGCGTCTACACGGGCATCACGAACGACGTCGCCGCGCGCTTCGAACAGCACGCGTCCGGCAAGGGCGCGCGCTATACGCGCTCGCGCAAGCCGCGCGCGCTGCTCGCGTCGTTCCCGCTGCCCGACCGGTCGATCGCGTCGCGCGTCGAGTACTGGGTGAAACGGCTCAACGCCGCGCAAAAGCGCGAGCTGGCGGCCGGGATCCGGACACTGGAATCCGTGTTGCCGGCCGGGATGTCGATCGACGGGAGCGTCGAGGCGGACGGCTTGAAGGCCGGTATGCGCGGGCGGAAGAAAGTGAAGCAGGCGCAGCCCGCCGACGTCGCGACGCAGGCGGCCGACACGGAACAGCCCGTCAAGAAAGCAGCGAAGGCCGGCAATGACGGGAAAGCGTCGAGGTCCGCCAAGACCACAAAACGCGGACCGGCCGAGCAGGCTTCCACGAAGACAAAGGCTACGCCCGCCAGGAAGCGTGCGAAGACCGGCGACGGTGCAGAAGCAAAGAGGGCCTCGCCGCGCAGCACGACGACCAAACAGGACAAGCAGGCTACGAGCGTCACGCCGAAACGGAAAACGCCGGCTGCCGGCGGCCAGTCCGTCGCGAAGGCACACGCCGGCGCCGGTTCCGCACCGGCGCGCGGCCGTGCATCGGCAAGACAGGCCGTCACGGAAGCCGTCGAAGCGCACGCGACTCCCGTCACCGCCGCGCGCCGCGCCACGAGCACAAAACGGACGAAAACCGCACCGAACGCCAGCGCCCTGCCCGCGCCCGCCCGCCCACAAAAGAACACCGCCACAGGCGCCAGGCCGCGCACAAAACAAAACCGCGCGGCCTCCTGAGGAGACACGCGCGGTTTGCGTTCCGAACGAACCGGCCGGGAGGCCGGCCAGCCGGCTTACTTCTGGTAGTTCGCTGCGCCGTCGGTGATTTCCTTGTGCGCGGCATCGATGCCGGCCCAGCCTTCGACCTTCACCCACTTGCCCTTCTCGAGCGCCTTGTATTGTTCGAAGAAGTGCTTGATCTGATCCTTCAGGTACTCGGGCACGTCGTCGATCGACTTCAGGTTCGCCGTCATCGGGCAGACCTTGTCGTGCGGCACGGCGACCAGCTTCGCGTCGACGCCCGATTCGTCGGTCATCTGCAGCATGCCGAGCACGCGCGAACGCACGATCGAGCCGGCCAGCAGCGGGAACGGCGTGATCACCAGCACGTCGACCGGATCGCCGTCGCCCGACAGCGTCTGCGGGATGTAGCCGTAGTTCACCGGATAGCGCATGCCGGTACCGATGAAGCGGTCGACGACGAGGAGACCGAGCTCCTTGTCCGCCTCGTACTTCACCGGGTCGCTTTGCGCGGGGATCTCGATGATCACGTTGAAATCGTGCGGCAGGTCCTTGCCGGCCGGAACATGATTGAAGCTCATAGCGCTCTCTGTTGGTCGATGGGAATTCGGGACAGGGCGCCGCGGCCGGTGCACCGCCGCGGGCGTCCCCGCAGGGAATGCGCCATTATAGCCAATCGACCGGTGGCGTCCGGATGACGATCGGCGCGATAATCGTTCCGGATGTCCGGCCATCGAACCGCAGGCGACGTTGCACGTTGACCGCAATGGGACCCGAGTAAGCGCTGAAGCGCTAACTCGGGTCGACCGCGAAGCATGGGACTCAAGTAACCGTTGAAGCGCCAACTCGGGTCGACCGCGAAGCATGGGACCCGAGTAACCGCTGAAACGCCAACTCGGGTCGACCGCGAAGCATGGGACCCGAGTAAGCGCTGAAGCGCCAACTCGGGTCGACCGCGAAGCATGGGACCCGAGTAAGCGCTGAAGCGCTAACTCGGGTCGACAGGAGCAGGCATGGAAGAAGCGAAGCACTTCATCGCAGGCGAATGGACGTTGCCCGCGCAACTGGAGACGATTCCGGTCGTCGATCCATCCGACGGCCAGCCGTTCGCGACGATCGCACGCGGCACGGCGCCCGACATCGAGCGCGCGGTCGCCGCGGCCCGCGATGCGTTCGCGGGCCCGTGGGGCGCGGCAAGCGCCGCCGAGCGCGGCCGCGTGCTGATGCGGCTGTCGGCGCGCGTCGCCGACTCCCTGGAAGAACTCGCGACGATCGAGGCGCGCGACACCGGCAAGCCGCTGAAGCAGGCCCGCGCCGACGCCGCCGCGCTCGCGCGCTACTTCGAGTTCTACGCGGGCGCCGCCGACAAACTGCACGGCGAGACCCTCCCCTATCAGGCCGGCTACACGGTGCTGACGGTGCGCGAGCCGCACGGCGTCACCGGCCACATCGTGCCGTGGAACTACCCGATGCAGATCTTCGGGCGAAGCGTCGGCGCGGCGCTCGCGGCCGGCAACGCGTGCGTCGTGAAGCCGGCCGAGGATGCGTGCCTGTCGGTGCTGCGCGTCGCCGAGCTGGCCGCCGAAGCCGGGCTGCCGGCCGGTACGCTCAACGTCGTCACCGGCTATGGCCATGAAGCCGGCGCCGCGCTCGCGCGCCATCCCGGCATCGACCACATCTCGTTTACGGGCTCGCCCGCGACCGGCAAGCTGGTCACGCAGATGGCGGCCGAGAACCACGTGCCCGTCACGCTCGAGCTCGGCGGCAAGTCGCCGCAGATCGTGTTCGCCGACGCCGACCTCGAAGCGGCGCTGCCCGTGCTGGTGGCGGCGATCGTGCAGAACGGCGGGCAGACCTGCTCGGCCGGCAGCCGCGTGCTGATCGAGCGCGCGCTCTACGAGCCGCTCGTCGAACGGCTCGCCACCGCCTTCAACGGGCTGCGGGTCGGCCCGAGCCGGGCCGACCTCGACTGCGGACCGCTGATCAACGCGAAACAGCAGCAGCGCGTCTGGGATTTCCTGTCCGACGCGCAGCACGACGGCATTCCGATGGCCGGGCACGGCCAGGTCGTCGCCGATGCGCCCGAAAGCGGCTTCTACCAGGCACCCGCGCTGTTGCGCGACGTGCCGCCGTCGCACCGGCTCGCGCAGGAGGAAGTGTTCGGCCCGGTGCTCGCCGCGATGCGGTTCGTCGACGAAGACGAAGCGGTCGCGCTGGCGAACGGCACGCCGTACGGCCTCGTCGCCGGCATCTGGACCCGCGACGGCGCGCGCCAGATGCGCGTCGCGCGGCGCCTGCGCGCGGGCCAGGTGTTCATCAACAACTACGGCGCGGGCGGCGGCGTCGAGCTGCCGTTCGGCGGCGTCGGCCACTCGGGCCACGGCCGCGAGAAAGGCTTCGAGGCGCTGTACGGCTTCACCGCGCTGAAGACGATCGCGATCCGGCACGGCTGAACCAGACGAACCCGGCCGGCAACGACCGGCCGCGCACCGCAACACCACGGCACGCATCCAACACAGGAGACACACCATGCGGTTGAGCGGCAAGACAGCCATCATCACGGGCGGCGGCTCGGGCTTCGGCGAAGGCATCGCGAAGACGTATGCGCGCGAAGGTGCGAACGTCGTCGTCAACGACCTGAACGGTGCGGCGGCCGAGCGCGTCGCGAGCGAGATCGCGCTCGCGGGCGGCAAGGCGATCGCGGTCGCGGGCGACGTGTCGAAGGATGACGACTGGCGCACGCTGCTGCAGGCCGCGCTCGACGATTTCCATTCGGTACAGATCGTCGTGAACAACGCCGGCACCACACACCGCAACAAGCCGGTGCTCGACGTGACGGAGGCCGAATTCGACCGCGTGTACGCCGTCAACATGAAGAGCCTGTTCTGGAGCGTGCAGACCTTTGTCCCGTACTTCCGCGCGCAGGGCGGCGGCGTGTTCGTCAACGTCGCGTCGACGGCCGGCGTGCGGCCGCGCCCGGGCCTCGTCTGGTACAACAGCACGAAAGGCGCGATGATCACCGCGAGCAAGTCGCTCGCGGCCGAGCTCGGCCCCGACCGGATCCGCGTGAACTGCATCAATCCCGTGCTCGGCGAGACGGCCCTGATGACCGAGTTCATGGGCTGCGAGGACACGCCCGAGAACCGCAGCCGGTTCCTGTCGACGATTCCGCTCGGCCGCTTCTCGACGCCGCAGGACATCGCGAACGCAGCGCTGTACCTGGCCTCCGACGAAGCCGAGTTCATCACCGGCGTCTGTCTCGAAGTCGACGGCGGGCGCTGCATCTAGCCGCCCGAAAGGGATTGCGCGGCGCCTGGTCCGCCGGCCGGCGCCGCATCCACGCATAGTCATTGCTTCGCACGACACCGGATCGGGCGCCGCCGCGCCGGCTCCGGCCCATGACAAGACAAGACCAGGACTGGAGACAACATGGCAACATCGACGCACTCGCTGCCGGGCTCGTCCGGCGCTTTCGAGGAAGCCACCTACCGCAAGGTGTCGTGGCGGCTCACGCCGCTCCTGCTGTTGTGCTACGTGGTCGCGTATCTCGATCGCGTGAACGTCGGCTTCGCGAAGCTGCAGATGGCGAGCGACCTGAACCTCAGCGACACGGTCTACGGGCTCGGCGCCGGGATCTTCTTCTTCGGCTACTTCCTGTTCGAAGTCCCGAGCAACATCATCCTGCACAAGGTCGGCGCGCGCGTATGGATCGCGCGGATCATGGCCACCTGGGGCGTGATCTCGATCCTGACGATGTTCGTCACGACGCCCGCGATGTTCTACGTGATGCGCTTCCTGCTGGGCGTCGCCGAAGCCGGATTCTTCCCCGGCGTGATCCTCTACCTCACCTACTGGTATCCCGCGCATCGGCGCGGCCGGATGACGACGTTCTTCATGACGGCCGTCGCGTTGTCCGGCGTGATCGGCGGCCCGATTTCGGGCTTCATCCTGAAGGCGTTCAACGGCGTGAGCGGCTGGCACGGCTGGCAATGGCTGTTCCTGCTCGAAGGGATCCCGTCGGTGCTGGCCGGCGTGCTGGTGTTCTTCGCGCTCGACGACCGGATCGCGAAGGCGAAATGGCTCACCGACGACGAGAAGGCGCTGCTCACGCGCAACGTCGACGCGGAGGAAGCGACCAAGCAAGACCTGCCGCTCGGCGCAGTGATGGCGAGCCCGCGCGTGTGGCTGATGGCGCTCATCTACTTCTCGTTCGTGATGGGGCTGTACGGCGTCGGCTTCTGGCTGCCGACGATCATCAAGGCGACCGGCGTGACCGACACGTTCATGATCGGCCTGCTGTCGGCAATTCCGTATGCGGTGGCGGTGGTCGCCATGATCCTGATCGCGCGCAGTGCGGACAAGCGCCGCGAACGACGCTGGCACCTTGCGATTCCGGCCGCGTTCGGTGCGCTCGGGCTCGTGCTGTCGGTGATCTGGGCGCACGAGACGGCACTCGCGATGCTTGGCCTCACGCTCGCGACGATGGGCATCCTGACGACGCTGCCGCTGTTCTGGAGCCTGCCGACCGCGTTCCTCGGCGGTGCGGCAGCTGCGGCGGGCATCGCGATGATCAACTCGATCGGCAACCTCGCGGGCTTCCTGAGCCCGTACATGATGGGCTGGCTCAAGCAGGCGACGGGCGCCAACGACGCGGGCATGTACATGCTCGCCGGGTTCCTCGTGTTCGGCGGAGTGCTCGCGCTGTCGGTGCCGAAGCGGCTCGTCGACAAGTGATGCGCGGCGCGAGTCCGTACAACGACGCGGTCAAACGGGTCGTCGCCTTTCCCGGCGACGTAACGCAGGCGGCACGTCGCCAGCCGCCGCCCCCCTGACATCGTCTGTCGGGGGGGTGAACCGCACCGGGTTTTGTGGAGGCTCCAACCCTTGAGAGAATGGAGCCATGAACAAGAAGCCAAGCAAGTTTTCCTCGGAAGTCCGAGAGCGCGCAGTGCACCTGGTACGCGAGCAGCGTAGCGAACACCCGTCGATGTGGGCGGCAGTCGAATCGATTGCGCCGATGATCGGCTGCACGCCGCAAACGCTGCTGGATTGGGTCAAACGCGACGAGGTCGACCGTGGGGAGCGCGATGGTGTGAGCACGGCCGAGCGTGAACGCATCAAGGCCCTGGAGCGCGAGGTCAAGGAACTGTGCCGGACCAACGAGATTCTCAAGCTGGCGAGTGCGTTTTTCGCCCAGGCGGAGCTCGACCGCCGCTTCAAGTCCTGAAGGCCTTCATTGATCGGCATCGCGACACCTTCGGGGTCGAGCCGATCTGCAAGGTCTTGCGGATTGCCCCGTCGGGCTACCGACGCCATGCGGCACAACTTCGCGAACGGTCCAAACGCTGTGTCCGCGCGAAACGCGATGAGCTTTTGCAACCGGAGATCACGCGTGTCTGGCAAGCCAACATGCAGGTCTATGGCGTGCCGAAGGTCTGGAAGCAGATGAACTGCGAAGGCATTGCAGTGGCACGCTGCACGGTCGGACGGTTGATGAAGCTGCAGGGTTTGCCTGGCGCAGTTCGCGGTAAGCGAGTTCGCACAACGATTCCCGATGCGATCGCGCCGTGCCCGCTGGACCGAGTGAACCGGCAGTTCAAGGCCGATCGACCGAATCAGCTCTGGGTATCGGATTTTACGTATGTCTCGACTTGGCAAGGCTGGCTGTACGTGGCATTTGTAATCGACGTGTTTGGCCGCCGTATTGTTGGTTGGCGCGTCAGCTCGTCGATGACCACGGACTTTGTTCTGGATGCACTTGAACAGGCGCTGTATGCCCGCCAACCGGGCGAGGACGGAACCTTGATTCACCACTCCGACAGAGGATCCCAATACGTCAGCATTCGCTACAGCGAACGGCTGGCTGAGGCTGGCATCGAGCCGTCGGTTGGCAGCCGGGGCGCCAGCTACGACAATGCGCTGGCTGAAACGATCAACTGCCTGTACAAGACGGAACTGATTCATCGGCTCGCCCCTTGGAAAACGAGGGAATCCATCGAACTGGCAACGCTGGAATGGGTGGCCTGGTACAACCATCATCGACTGATGGAACCGCTCGGCTATATCCCGCCCGCTGAGGCTGAGGCAAACTACTACAGGCAACTCAGAAAT
Organism: Burkholderia sp. A9; assembly: GCF_000801975.1. Lineage (NCBI taxonomy): Bacteria > Pseudomonadati > Pseudomonadota > Betaproteobacteria > Burkholderiales > Burkholderiaceae > Burkholderia > Burkholderia sp. A9. Next base: position 73,695 of record NZ_JSZN01000009.1, read on the forward strand.
GCCGCTGACGTGCCTGCATTAACTTAAACCAACCAGCCTCCACGATTCCCGGTGCGGTTCAACCGCCGATCGCAGGCGTAATTTAAGTCCCCCATCAATCTGCCAGCCTCTGAACGCCCAATGTTCATTGTAAAAAGTGAACTTAACGCCGTTTTTCTGACTCCATTATTCTGAGCCACGCTACTCATCGTCATCTACGAGCATAAAGCGAATCGAACGAATGAGTTTCAGAACCTCCGGGAGGGCTAATTCGGCAGTAGTCTGTAGCTTTTTCCCTGGAGTTTCAGAAACGTCCCGAGTGTCGTAGCCGACCTCTATATCACTTCTGTTGGTAATCAGCGCGTGAGTATCGTCACCCAAGCAAAAACTGATCTTTCGCACTTGGCCGGGATGGGAGCTATTTGGCGCATACGACGATATTTGAGCAGCACCGAAGTAAATCGGATGTATGTTATTTAGCCGGCGTATGTTGTAGTACCGCCTGTCGTCGACTTTCTCTGACGGAAGCAGTTTCGAGCAGAGCTCCTTCGCGTTGCCCCTATAACAACTTAAGCCCACTACCAGCGATCCAGTTGTTTTCGAACGAAACACATACGAGCCGTGAGAGAAATACCCATAGGGTCCACTGCTCCCCGTATAAGCTCGCGCATCTCCGCCTTTCTGGGCGATGAAGTCGATAGCGCAGCCCTGCATGGGAATGACGTAGCGCTGCATGCCTGCCGGCAGGTCAACATCCAAGTGGTCCGCAATGTCTGACGTACCCTTGCGCTCGTCATCCGCTACAACGTCGGGCGCAACGAGACTGACCAGCAATCCCACCACGAGCGGGCAGAGAAGGTTTGTCGTCTTCATCGAGGAGCCTCACCCTTCACTTGGTAGTCTTCCGGCAAAAACTGCGGCACACCGCTGGCATCTGGAAAAACGGGTTGATCAAGCAACAGTACCTGTGCATAGCGTGATGTTGCCCTGGGTCTTGCCCTGGATGCTGATATAAGCGGGAGTCGGCATGGATGCAGTCCTTGTTGTTGGAACCGACACGGCCCTCTGACCGTGTTGCCATCGGTGATGACGGCCCAGGTAACGCAATGCCCATGCCGACTTTCGCGAATCGGCATTTAATCCTTTAATATCAACACACTACCGACGACACCCTGCATTTCGGGCAAGCGACGGGGAAAGCGAAGCCGCGAAAATTGATTTTTTCGAGGGGAAATCGGGCCATTCGTGGCCCGCTCAAAACCAATCGATTGAAAATAAAAGAGATTTATCGGGCCATTTTTGGCCCGACCGGGCCACGAATGGCCCGATCATCAAAGCAATCGCGAACGCGTAAGTCACTGGTGCACGAAAAAATGCCCCGAAGGCCATCCGGCATTCAGGGCATTTTTGCGCTAGTTCGCGTGCCGCTTGCAGCAAGCGGCGGCCGCCCGCGTCAGACCACGGTGATCGCCAGCGCGCTTTCGCGGTAGTGCTTCGCCGCCTTGTCGGTTTCGCCGAGTTGCTCGAACAGGCGCGCCAGCGCACGGTGCGCACGCACCTTCAGCGCCTCGTTGTCGGCCTGCTTCAGCGCGGCTTCGAGGAACGACTGCGCCTTGCCCCACAGCTGCTGCTGCTGGCAGAGACGGCCGAGCGCGAACAGCAGGTCGGCATCGTCGGGGTGATCCTTCTTCCACCCTTCGGCCTTCTGGATCAGCGGCAGCGCATCGCCGCCTGCCGTATCCGGATAGCGGCGCAGCAGGCGTGCATCCCAGTTGTGCGCGAGCGCTTCCTCGACGATGCGGCGCGCTTCGGTTCGGCGCTCGAGCGGCACCAGCAGCTCGGCCGCGAGATCGGCGAGGCGCGGCGACTGGCGCTCGAGCGGCGACAGCGACTGCCACACTTCGAGCAGCGCGTCCGGATCGTGCCGGCGTTCGCGCAGCAGGTTCTCCGCGGCCTGCTGGCGCAGCCGCACGGCCGCGGCCGGATGCAGCGCCTCGCGCTTCTCCAGCGCTTTCGCAAGCTTCAGCACCTCGGCCCAGTTCTTCAACTGCTGCTGCGCACGCAACGCAACCTGCTGCGCATGGATGCGCTTGCCCCCCGCCTGCATGTCGGCCAGCGCGGCGAGCGCGCCGTCGGCATCGCGCGCATCCGCGCGCATGTCGGCCGCGGCGAGCAGCCGTGCATCCTGCCATTCCGGCGCATCGACCTTCGACAGCCAGTCGTCGCGGCGCGTGTACTCGTGCATCCGGTGCGCGGCGGTCGCCGCGACGAGACTCGCGGCACCCTGGTTCGCGTCGACCGCGAACGCGTCGCGCGCGGCCTTCTCGGCGCGCGAGAAGCGGCCCGCGTACAGGTTCGCGATCGCATCGCGCAGCGACGCCTGCGCCTTCTCGTTGCGCGAACGCGCACGATATGCGGCGACCCGCTGCGGCATGCGCCAGATGTTACGCACGATGCGCAGCAACGCATATACGACGATGAACAGCACGACGATGGCGATCACGAACAGGTTCAGCGACACGTCGATCCGGTACGGTGGATAGACGAGCAGCACCTGCCCCGCGTCGAAACGGCCGACGGTAGCGAGTGCAGCGGCGATCGCGAACAGGACCGCGAGCCAGACGATTCCTCGAAGCGTCATCGTTACCCCCGGCTCTTGAACTGCTGAACGGCGTTCAGGCTCGTGTTCAGGTTCGGCACCGCAACCGTCAGCGATGCGCTGTCGACCTGCTTGAGCAGATCCTCGACGGATTGCGTGTCCTTCGATGCGTGGTCGAAATACTTGCCGAGCGACGCCTGCGCGGCGTGCAGGTCGGCCTTCATCGCGCCGTCGTTGCGTGCGAGCAGCGACAGCCGCGCGGTGAGCAGGCGCAGCTTCACGTTCTCGCGTACGAAGTAGCCCTGGTCGGGCGACGCGAGCATCGCGTCGGCGTTGTCGATCCGGCGCACCTGCACGAGGCCCTTCAACTGCTGGCCGAGGCCGGCCGAGAAGTCATGCCACCACACCTTCCAGCGCGGCGCGTCGGGCGCGGCCGGCGACGCGGCGTCGGCCGGCGCGGCCTTCGGCACCGCATGCGGGACGATCGCCTCGCCCGACAGCGGCAGCGCGTCGATCTTCGCGATTGCGTCGTCGAGCTTGATCGCGAGGCCCGTGAGGTCGGCCGACGGCGCGGCCTTCAGCTTCTCGATGTCCTGCGCGAGCGCCTTGCGCACCGTGACGGCCTGCGCGCTCTGCGACGTCGCGAGGCGCGCGTCGGCATTCTGCAGCGCGATCAGCGCGAGTTGCGTGTTGCCGGTGAGCTGCAGCTGCTGGCTCGCGCTCGACAGCATCTGATCGACTTCCTCGAGCATCCACGCGTCGCGGTTGCGCGACAGGTCCTGGTATTGCTGCTGCAGCGCCTGCTGCGCGCTCTGCGCGTCGGCGAGCTTGCCGTCGAGCTGCGCGAGCTGCGTGTCGACCTGGTGCGTGCTCGCGAGCGCCTGCTCGGTCTTCATGCGGGTCTCGGCCGTCTGCGCATCGAGCGCCTTCTGGCGCGCGACGAACGAATCGTCGAGCCGGTCGACCTTGCGGTTCAGCGCATAGCCGCCGACGCCCGCCGCGCAGCCGAGCACGACGACGACGAACCACAGCGCCGCGCTACCGCCGCGGCGTGCATGCGGTTCGGACGCGAGATAAGGGGGACTGGACGGCGGTGCGGAGGCAGCGGCCGGCTGGGAAGCGACGCGTTTGGAATCGTTGGTATCTGTCATGCGTTTAGTCACCGGTGCGGCTGTCGCCGGTTGGACGGCCTCGTCGGCCATCGTTCGAAACGCGCGGACGATGCGCTCATCGCCCGCGCCGGTCAGCGTAATCCTATCAAAACCCAATGCCCGCGCGGTCTGCTCGATGCGCGGGTGCGGCGTCACGAGCGGCACATGCTTCAGCGCGCCGATCTCCGCGTCGTTCAGATGGGTTCGCGCAAGTTCGTGCAGGTTGCGCACGCCCTCCGAGCTCGTGACGAGCCACGCGTGCGGCGCGCCGGCGAGCAGCGCATGCACGCGCTCCCACGTGCCGACGCGCGGCTCGGGCACGACGCGCCGGTATGCGGCAACCAGCGTGACGTCCGCGCCGGCTTCGCGCAGCCGCTCGGCGAGCCATTCGCGGCCGCCATCGCCGCGCACGATCAGCACGCGCTTGTCGGCGAGCGCGTGCGCGCCGCCGAACGCGGCCTCGATGCTCGCGAACAGGCTTTCCGAATCGTAACGGGGCACGCCGCCGTCGGCGGGCGCCTGCGGCGCGATCACGCGATGCGCGGGCGCCGCGATGCCGTGGCGCTCCAGCGCCGCGACGCTGCCGGGCCCGACGACGCCGACCGGCAGCGCATTCGGCCAGATCGCGCCGTACTGCGCGAGCGCGCGGTCGATCGCGTTCGGCGACACGAAGATCACGAGCGCGTAGTCGGCCAGCGCCGCGAACGCCGCGTCGAGCGGCGCCGCATCGGAGACCGGCGCGATGTCGATCAGCGGGAATTCGAGCACGTCGCAGCCGGCGTCGGCCAGCTGTGCCGCGAGCGCGGCCGACTGGCCGTCCGGACGCGTCAGGACGGCGGTGAACGCGCGCGCGCCGCCCGCCATCAGGCGTCGCCTTTGCCGGCCTGCGAGCCGGCGAGCAGTGCGTTGACGATGTCGAGCGCACCCTGCGCCTCGAGCTCGTCGGATACCGCGCGGCCGAGCGCGAGCGCATCGGCGACGGTCATGACGGCGCCGCATTCCTCGGCGGTCAGCACGCGCTGGCCGTCGGTCGTCGACACGCGGCCCGTCAGGTACAACTCGCCCGCGCGCCACACCGCGTGCGCGGCGAGCGGCACCTCGCAGCTGCCGCCGAGCGCGCGC
>NZ_JSZN01000090.1:0-359 GCF_000801975.1 Burkholderia sp. A9
ATCTTGCCTTCGCTCATCACCGCGAGGCGGCTCGCCATCGTCATCGCCTCTTCCTGGTCGTGCGTGACCAACACGCAGGTCACGTCGACCTTCTCGATGATGTTCACGAGTTCGAGCTGGGTCTTCTGGCGGATCTTCTTGTCGAGCGCGGACATCGGCTCGTCGAGCAGCAGCAGCTTCGGGCGCTTGACCAGCGAGCGTGCGAGCGCGACACGCTGCTGCTGGCCGCCGGACAGCTGATGCGGCTTGCGCTTCGCGTACTTGCTCATCTGCACCAGCGCGAGCGCGTCGGCCACGCGTTCCTTGATCTCGTGCTTCGGCGTGCCTTCCTGCTTCAGGCCGAACGCGACGTTCGACTC
>NZ_JSZN01000091.1:0-321 GCF_000801975.1 Burkholderia sp. A9
CGCCGTTCCTCGCTCTTCGCAGTCTCCCGCTCTTCGCTGTTCGTCGTTCCGCAGTTCCTCGTTCTTTCCCGCGCCACGCCGGCAAGCGCGCACCGATTCCTCCGCTATCCGCGGCATGCGGCCCCGAACGGCCGTTGCCGGTCCGATTCATTTACAGGAGCCTCGCCATGTCGCTCGCCGTGGTGCGCAGTCGCGCGCCGGCGGCCGGCCGCGCGCCGGACGTCACCGTCGAAGTCCATCTTGCCAACGGGTTGCCGTCGTTCTCGATCGTCGGCCTGCCCGATCTCGAAGTCCGCGAAAGCCGCGAGCGCGTGCGCGCCG
>NZ_JSZN01000092.1:0-515 GCF_000801975.1 Burkholderia sp. A9
CCTGCGGTGCCGCCGGTTTCGATGAACAGGTTGATGAACGCCGGGACGGTTGCGCTGCGGGCCCAGTCGCGCTGCAGTTCGCAGAACAGCTGTGCGACGCTGATCATCTGGCCGCCGGCCTGCTCGATGCGGCGCAGTGCGGCTTCATGCGCGGCGACCGACGTGCCGCCGACCGCGTCGACGACCACATAGACCTCGTAGCCGGCCTTCAGCGCGTCGAGTGCCGGGAAGGTCAGGCACGCCTCGGTCCACAGCGCGGTCATGATCAGTTTCTTGCGGCCGGTGGCTTCGACGGCCTTGCGGAACTCGACGTCTTCCCACGAGTTGATGCTGGTGCGGTCGTAGGTCGGATAGCCTTCGAGCGCGGCGCGCAGCTGCGGGATCGGCGGCTTGTTCAGGCCGGTCTGCACGTTGACGGTCGAGTGGACGATCGGCAGGTTGTACGCGACCGCGGCCTTCGATGCACCGACGATGTTGTTGATCAGCAGCTGGCGATCCATCGATGCGATGGAGTT
>NZ_JSZN01000093.1:0-533 GCF_000801975.1 Burkholderia sp. A9
GAACGACAAGGCGCTCGACTGACCACACGGTCGTTGATGCAGAAATGACGCTACTGAAACGGAAGAGGCCACGCTTCTTCCGTTTCTTTTTGCTGGAGTCTTGCCCATGTCTTACCACTGGAACTGGGGCATCTTCCTGAGCCCCGTCTCGACCGGCGAGCCGACGACTTACTTCGGATGGCTGATGTCCGGCTTCTGGGTGACGATCGAGGTGTCGCTCGTCGCCTGGGTCATCGCGCTGATCGTCGGCTCGCTGTTCGGCGTGCTGCGCACGGTGCCGAACCAATGGCTCTCCGCGCTCGGCACCGTGTACGTGTCGATCTTCCGGAACATCCCGCTGATCGTGCAGTTCTTCGTCTGGTACCTCGTCGTGCCCGAGTTGCTGCCCGCAGCTATCGGCACCTGGATCAAGCAGTTGCCGCCCGGCACGCAGTTCTTCACCGCGTCGATCATCTGTCTCGGCCTGTTCACCGGCGCGCGCGTGTGCGAACAGGTGCGCGCCGGGATCAACGCGCTGCCGAAGGGGCAGCGCG
>NZ_JSZN01000094.1:0-322 GCF_000801975.1 Burkholderia sp. A9
CGCATCGGCCGGACGGCCAGCTCGCCGGCAAGACCGTAAGCGGTTCGATAGAATCGGACAAATCCGACGGGCGCCGCGCGCCCGCGCATGGTCCATTCAAGAGCATTCCGTGTCCGATTCTTCATCCCGATCCTCGTCCGACTTCGCCACGCCGCCCGATGTGCATCGCGTGCTGGCGCTCCCGGTCCGCCAGCGTGCCCGCACGGCCACGATGGCGCTGTTCTTCGTCGCCGGCATGATGTACGCGTCGTGGGGCGTGCATGTGCCGACCGTGCGCGACAAGTTCGCGCTGAGCCCGGGGCTGCTGTCGATCGCGCTGTTC
>NZ_JSZN01000095.1:0-828 GCF_000801975.1 Burkholderia sp. A9
GCTCGACGTGCTGCTCGACGGCATCGCGCAGCACGCACGCGCGGCCTGACCGCTTGCGGGCCGCAAACGAAAAAGGCGCCCCGAGGGGCGCCTTTTTCACTGCTGCATGACGATTGCCGCGAACCGCGCTCAGTGCTGCTGCGCGAGGCCGATCTTCACCATCACTTCATCGACGATCTGTTCGGGCGTCAGCTCGATGCTGACCACGATCGCTTCGTCCGGGCCCGGCTCCTCGAGCGTGTCGAGCTGGCTTTTCAGCAGCGACGGATCGAAGAAATGGCCGGTGCGGGTCTTCAGGCGCTCGTGCAAGACCTCGAACGAGCCCTTCAGATACACGAACCGCACGTCGGTGTCGGTGCCGCGCAGCACGTCGCGGTACGACCGCTTCAGCGACGAGCACGTGAACACGGCCGTCTCGCCGGCACGCTGCTTGGCCTCGATGGCCTCGCGGATCGTGCCGAGCCACGGCCAGCGGTCGTCGTCGGTCAGCGGAATGCCGTGGTGCATCTTTTCCTTGTTCGCCGCGCTGTGAAACGCGTCGCCGTCGGTATAGCTGCACGACAGGCGTTCCGCCAGCATTTCGCCGATTCGCGACTTGCCCGCGCCCGACACGCCCATTGCGATCAGAATCATTGACTACCCCTTGTTACAAAACCAGGCTCAGCAGCAGTGTAAAGCTCAGACCGAGCACCGAGATGATGGTTTCGAGCAACGACCAGGTCTTGAACGTCTGACCGACCGTCATCCCGAAGTATTCCTTGATCAGCCAGAAGCCGCCGTCATTCACGTGCGAGAAGATCAGCGAGCCCGAGCCCGTCGCGAGCACCA
>NZ_JSZN01000096.1:0-591 GCF_000801975.1 Burkholderia sp. A9
CGCGCCGGCGAGCGCCGCATGGATCGACTCGTTCACGTCAGCTCCCGGCCTTCGCCATCTTTTCGATGATCTTGTTCAGCTTCTCGTCGAGCGTCGCGGCCGTGAACGGCTTCACGACGTAGCCGCTCGCGCCCGCCTGCGCGGCCGCGATGATGTTTTCCTTCTTCGACTCGGCCGTGACCATCAGCACCGGCAGGTGCGTGAGCGTCGCGTCCCCGCGGATTTCCTTCAGCATCGCGAGGCCGTCGAGGTTCGGCATGTTCCAGTCCGAAATCACGAAGTCGAAGCCGCCTCCGCGCAGCCGTGCGAGGCCGGCTGCGCCGTCCTCGGCTTCGTCGACGTTCGTATAGCCCAGTTCCTTGAGCAGGTTGCGGACGATCCTGCGCATCGTCGGGAAATCGTCCACCACCAGGATTTTCATGCTCTTGTCCATCGTCGTTCCTTTGCAGATTCGTTACCGTCGGGACCCGCAGCGTCGCACGCGCCCCGTGACATTTCATTCAGACCCGCTGCACGCGGTCGCCCATCGTTGCGAGCCGCGCCATCACGCGCCGGCTCATCTCGGCGAGCGGCGCGATCTCGTCCGCGCCG
>NZ_JSZN01000097.1:0-356 GCF_000801975.1 Burkholderia sp. A9
ACGATCAGGGTCGTGGCGACACTGGCCAGATGCACGGTGCTTTCCATTGGAAGCGCCGGATGGGTTAGCCATTTGAAGAGCATATTCGCATCCAGGATCAACCCGAGCGCCGCGGTCGCGGCGCCGCCCAGCAGACACGCTTCCATCGCGAACGGTCCAGTGGCCCATCGGACGATACGCCCTCGCAGCGATGGATGCTTGTCGGCCATGATCACCTTGGCGAGCACGCCCATCGTGATGAAATTGAATCCGATCAGCGTCAGGACGCTGGCGAGCGCGAGAAAGTGCGGGCCCATGAAGTGTCCGAACAGGGTCGTCGGGCCGCCCGCCAGCAGACCGAGCAGCAGCAGGCCCGC
>NZ_JSZN01000098.1:0-319 GCF_000801975.1 Burkholderia sp. A9
GATCAGGCCCGGCAGCACGGTGCGGCCGTCGAGGTCGACGACCTTCGTCGCGCGGCCGGCAAGCGGCATGACGTCCGCGTTGCCACCGACCGCGACGAAACGGCCGTCCTTGATCGCGACGGCCGTCGCGACCGGGTTCGCACGATCGAGCGTCGTGATGCGCCCGTTATGCAGGATGAGATCGGGTTGAGTGTCGGTAACGCTCATCAATGTGTCCTCGATGCAATCAGAAGCCGAGCCAGTGACGGACCGGTGCGACGGCCGCAACGCCGATCAGCATGCCGGCCAGCCCGACCAGTGCAATCAGCGGCGGTGCGGG